>DATACF010000679.1:0-12578 GCA_036259235.1 Longimicrobium sp.
CGGGCGACCAGGCGAACCCGCCGGTCCGCGTCGCGTTTTCGTGATCGGTGATCGGATGATGTCGCCCAGTCGCCCCGACGCGCTCGTTCGAATCGACGGGACCCCTCGCGAAGAGCCACCCCCGCGCCCGGCGGTTGTTGAAACCGCCGCACCGCGGCAACAACGGCGCGAAGTCCGCCTGCGCGGACTGGGCGGGACCCTTCCGGGCACGTTGAAAGCCCGTCGCAGGCGAAAGTCCCTCTCCCATAGTTCGGGAGAGGAACAGGCGGCGAGCCTACGGCGAGCCGCCAGGGTGAGGGCCCGCGCCGCCGGCACCCCCGCGGTTCAGGTGATCTCCCCCCCGCATTACCCCCTCCTTCTCACCCAACAAAAACGCACTCCCGCACTTCCGCACTCACGCCCTTCCAGGGCTGTTCGGTAAACGTTCGCCTTGACGGGCACACAGGTTGCATTAGCTTGGGGCGCAGTGGGGAGAAGTGGGGGAAAGTGGGGCGCAGGGGGTGGCAACCACCACGCGGGCCCGAATGAGCGGCTATCTCGGCAGCTATCAGCACCAGATCGACGAGAAGGGCCGTCTCAGCCTTCCCGCGCAGTTCCGGCGTGAAAACCCGGAGGGGCCGCTCGTGCTCGTCCACGTCTTCCCCAACGCGCTCACGCTCTACCCCGAGCGGAGCTGGGCCGAGGTCGAGACGCGGCTCCGCGAGATGATGCGGCTCCAGCCCGCCGCGCGGGCGTACGTGCTGGGCGTCACCGCCAACGCGGTGGAGGTCGTCCCCGACAAGCAGGGGCGCATCATCGTCCCCCAGCGGCTCCAGGACGCCGTGGGGATCGCCGGGCCCACGCTCATCGTCGGCGCCATCGACCGGATCGAGCTCTGGAGCCCGGAGCGCTTCGCCGCCACCGTGGCCGAGCCCGTCCCCGACGCCGAGCGGTTCACGCACCAGATCTTCGGCTGAGCAGGTAGTCCTGAGTCCTGAGCTCCAGATCCGATATCCTTCGTGCAGTTCAGCACTTAGGACTTAGCACTCAGGACTCAGGACTGGGCAATCGACAGAGCTGTCGAGCACCGACTCAGTCACCCAGACACGCGAGAGAAGAGGCGACCCATGATCCACCCCGCCCACGCCTCGCCCCGCGGCGCCCACCGGGTGCCCTGCGCGCTCGACCTCCACTTCGGCCCCTTCGAGCCCCTCCCCGAGCTGAAGGGGTGGCTGGGGACCGACTGGCTCACCTGCGGGTCGTGCCGGGCGCCCGTCACCCGCGCCACCGCCGACTCGCGGAAGATCGCCGCGTGACCTACGCGTCCGAGTACCACGCCCCCGTGATGGTGGAGGAGGTCCTGGGCCTCCTCCGCCCCGAGCGCGGCGGCGTGTACCTCGACGGGACGCTGGGCGGGGGCGGGCACGCGGAGGCGCTCCTGGAGCGCGGGCCCGAGGCGCGGCTGGTCGGGGTCGACCGCGACCCGGACGCGCTGGCCGAAGCGGGGAAGCGGCTGGCGCGCTTCGGAAGCCGGGTGCGGCTCGTCCGCTCGCCCTTCGGAGAAGCGGTGGAGGCGGCGGGGATCGGGGCGGGGACGCTGGACGGGGCGCTGCTGGATCTGGGGATCTCGTCGCACCAGATCGACGCGGACGCGCGGGGGTTCACCTTCCGCTCCGGGGCCCCGCTCGACATGCGGATGGGCCAGGACTCGGCGGGCGAGCCCTCGGCGGCCGACCTGCTGAACACGCTGGAGGAGACGGAGCTGGCCGGCGTCTTCTGGCGCTACGGCGAGGAGAAGCGCTCGCGGAAGCTGGCGCGCATCCTCGTCGAGATGCGCGAGGCGGCGCCGATCGAGACCTCCGACCAGCTCGTCGAGGCCATCCGCCGGACGCTGGGGCCCCGCGCCGACGCGGGCGACAACGCGCGGATCTTCCAGGCGCTCCGGATCGCGGTCAACCGCGAGATCGAGCAGCTGGAGCGGGCGCTCGAATCGCTTCGCGACGCGCTGGCGCCGGGCGGGGTCTTCGCCGTCCTCGCCTACCACTCGCTCGAAGACCGGCTGGTGAAGAACGCCTTCCGCGACTGGAGCACCGCCTGCAGGTGCCCGCCCGGCCTCCCCGTCTGCGCGTGCGGCGGCGTGGCGCTGGGCGAGACGCTGACGCGGAAGGCCGTCTTCGCCACGGAGGCGGAGATCGCGGCCAATGTCCGCGCCCGGAGCGCGCGGCTCCGCGGGTGGAGGCGCGCGTGACGCAGCCGAAGCGGCGCGACCCCGGCCCGCTCCCCTGGGAGCAGCCCTCGGCAGTGCGCGAGGCGCGGCGGGCGCGGCGGCGGCGGACGCTGGGGCGGCTGGGGTGGACGGCGCTGGTCGTCGTCGCCCTCGCCTCGGTGGTGTGGCGGCAGACGGCGGGGCAGGACCGCTTCCGCGAGCTGGAGGGCCTCCGCGAGGAGATCGCCGTCGCCGAGGCCGAGCGGGCCGAGCTGCAGAACCGCATCCTCGAGCTCTCGCGCCGCGAGCGGATCGTCCGCGTGGCCGGCGAGCGGCTGGGGATGCACGTCGCCCGCGACGAGGAGGTCGTCCTCCTCCCCGTCGCCGGGGCGGAGCGGCCGGCGGGAGCGGACGAAACGAAGGACAGCGCGTCCGGGGGGGACCGATGAGCGGCCAGGCACCGCGGAGCACCAAGCCCGACCTCACGAGCGACGACCGGCTGGCCGGGCGGCGGAGGCTGCTGGCGGCCTCCGTCGGCCTCGCCGCGCTCCTGGTGGTGGGGCGCGCGGTGCAGCTCCAGGGGTTCGAGGGGGCGAAGTGGAAGGCCGAGGCCGCGCGCCAGCACGAGACGCGCGTCCCCCTCCCCGCCCGCCGCGGCGCCATCTACGACCGCGACGGCGTCCCGCTGGCGCTCACCCGCGAGACCTTCGCGGTGTCGATCGCGACGCGGGAGATCCGTGACCGCGACGAGGCCGTGCGGCGGCTGGTGCGGGCGCTGGGGCTCACCCGCGCCCAGGCGCGCCGCGCCACCGACCGGCGCGACCCGTGGGTCGACCTCCCCGGGCGGTACACGGTGGAGCAGCGGCGGAAGCTCGGCGAGCTCCGCGGCGTCCACGTCGCCCGCAAGCTGGAGCGCTTCTACCCGCAGGGGGCGGTGGGACGCGAGGTCCTGGGCGGCGTCTCGGGCGACGGGCGGGCGCTGGGGGGGATCGAGCAGGCGATGGACTCGCTCCTCTCGGGCGAGGACGGCTTCTCGGTGATGCGGCGCGACGCGCGGGGGCGGAAGGAAGGGTCCATCTCGCTCCCGGCCGTCCCCCCGCGCGACGGGGCCGACGTCCACCTCACCCTCGACTTCGACCTCCAGGAGATCGCCGACGCGGCGCTCGAGGAGGCGGTGGCGAGCACGAAGGCGGCGGGCGGCGACCTCCTCCTCGCCGATCCGAAGACGGGCGAGCTCCTGGCGGCGGTCTCCAAGCGCGCCGGGGGCGTCCGCGACCTGAGCGCCTTCATCGAGCCGTACGAGCCGGGGTCGACGATCAAGCCCTTCTTCGTCGCCACCCTCCTCCAGAACGGCCGGGCGACGCTGAACGACCGCGTCTTCGCCGAGAACGGGCGGTGGGCCGACCCCAACGGGCGCGTCCACACCGACGTGCACGCCTACGACTGGCTCACGCTCCGCGACGCGCTCCGGGTCTCCAGCAACATCGCCATGGCGAAGCTGGCGCCGCGCCTCCCGGCCGGCGAGCAGTACGCGGGCCTGCGCGACTTCGGCTTCGGGACGCCCACGGGGGTGGAGTACCCGGTGGAAGCCTCCGGCCGCCTCCCGCGCCCGGACCGCTGGTCGAAGATGACGGCGGCGAGCCTCGCGACCGGCTACGAGGTCTCCGTCACGCCCGTGCAGATGACGCTGGCGTACGGCGCCCTCGCCAACGGCGGCGACCTGATGGAGCCGCGCCTGGTCCGCGAGGTCCGCGACGCCGGTGGGAAGACGGTCGAGCGCCACGCGCCCCGCCGCGTCCGCCGCGCGGTGGACCCGCGGATCGCGGCGGAGCTCCGCCAGGTCCTCGTCTCGGTGGTGGAGGACGGCACCGCCTCGCGCGCCTCGCTGGCGACCTTCGAGGTGGCGGGGAAGACGGGGACGGCGCGGCGGACCGGGGCCGACGGGCGCTACGAGGCGGGGGCGTACAACGCCACCTTCGTGGGCTTCTTCCCCGCGCGCGACCCGCAGCTGGTGATCTACGTCAAGCTCGACCGCCCGCGCGGCGACTACTACGGCGGCCTCACCGCCGCCCCGGTCACCCGCGCCACCCTCCAGGCCATCCTGGCCGCGCGCTCCCCCGGCCTCGACCGCCGCGTCCTCCTGGCCGCGCGGGCCAGGGCGGACGCGCCGTCGCCGTCGGGCGCGGCCCCGGCCGCGGAGCCGGCGCTCACGGGGAGCGAGGGGACGTACGTCTTCGAGTCGGCCCAGGCGCCCGCGAAGGGCGTGGCGCGGCGCGACCCCGTCCCCGTCCCCGACCTGGCGGGGCGGAGCCTCCGCGAGGGCGCGCGGCGGCTGCACGCGCTCGGCTTCCACGTCCGCGTGCAGGGCGCGGGGACGGTGGTCTCGACCCGCCCGGCGGCGGGGACGGTGCGGGCGCGGGGCGACACCATTTCGCTGATCGCGGAGGGGCGGTGATGCCGAGCACGGTGACGCTGGGCCGCATCGAGGCCCGCCTGGCCCGCGAGGGGCTCCTGGCGGGGGGCGCGCGCCTCCCCGAGCCCGCCGCCGCCCGCCCCGTGCGCGAGGCGTCGGCCGACTCGCGCCGCATCGGCGAGGGCGACCTCTTCTGCGCGGTCAGCGGGACGGAGGGCGACGGGCACCGCTTCCTGGCCGACGTCGCCGCGAAGGGCGCGGCGGGGGCCACGGTGGAGCGGGCCGACCGGACGCTGACCCTCCCCCAGATCGAGGTCACCTACGGGCGGACCGCCGCGGCGTACGCGGCGGCCGAGCTCTACGGCGACCCGTGGGAGGCGATGACGCTGGTCGGGGTGACAGGGACGAACGGGAAGACGACCAGCGCGGCCATCCTCCGCCACCTCCTGGGGCTGCGCGACCCCGCCGGGTCGGTGGGGACGCTGGGGGCGCTGGACGCGGAGGGACGGACCATCCCGGGGACGGAGGGGCTGACGACCCCGGGGCCGGTGGAGGCCGCGCGGTGGCTGCGGCGCTTCGTGGACGCGGGGGTGCGGTCGGTGGCGATGGAGGTCTCCTCGCACGCCCTCGACCAGCACCGGATGGCGGCGGCGCGCTTCGACGCGGCGCTCTTCACCAACCTCACCCGCGACCACCTCGACTACCACCGCACGATGGAGGCGTACAGGGAGGCCAAGCTCAAGCTCCTGGGGCTCCTCAAGCCCGACGGGGCGGCGGTGCTGAATGCGGACGATCCGGCGTGGAACGGTGTGGGGGCACTTGTTTCGGCTGGACGCCGGGTCGTCCGCTTCGGCACTTCCAACCCCGCGGACGTGAGGGCCGAGGAGGTGCGCGCCGGCCCCGGGGGGATGGAGTGGACGCTCACCGCGCCGGACGGGCGCGCCGAGGTCCGCCTCCCCCTCTTCGGGACGTACAACGTGAGCAACGCGCTGGGCGCGGCGGCCGTCCTCTGGAGCCTGGGATGGCCGCTGGACGAGATCGCCCGGGGCCTGGGAACCCTCCCGCAGGTCCCCGGCCGCCTGGAGCGGATCGCCGGGCCGCCGGAGTGCGCCACCGTCCTCGCCGATTACGCGCACACCCCCGACGCGCTGGAGCGGGCGCTCCAGGCGGTCCGGCCGCTGGTCCGGGGCCGCCTCGCCGTCGTCTTCGGCGCCGGGGGCGACCGCGACGCGGGGAAGCGGCCCGAGATGGGACGCATCGCGGCGGAGAACGCGGACTGGGCCATCGTGACCTCCGACAACCCGCGCACCGAGGACCCCGAGAAGATCCTCGACGACGTCGAGCGCGGCATGGGAAGTGCACCCCGCACGCGCATCCCCGACCGCCGCGAGGCCATCCGCCACGCACTCCTGGAGACCGGCCCGGACGACCTCGTCCTCCTCGCCGGCAAGGGCCACGAGACCTACCAGATCGTGGGCCTGGAGAAGCGCCCGTTCGACGAGCGCCAGGTGGTCCGGGAGATCCTTTCCGAGCGACGGACCGTGCGTGGAGGTGCGGCTTGACCAGTTTCCGCTGGACGGCGGACGAAGTGGCCCGCGCGCTGGAGATCGACTCCGGCGGCGGGGACGACATCGAGATCACGGGCGTCTCGACCGACACCCGCAAGGTGACGCGGGGCGCCCTCTTCGTGGCGCTCAAGGGCGCCTCCTTCGACGGGCACGAGTACCTGCGGCAGGCCGCCGACGGCGGCGCGGTCGCCGCGGTCGTCTCCCGCGTCCCCGAGGGGGCGCCGGAGGGGGTTCGCTGGTTCGTCGTCGACGACACGCTCCACGCGCTGGGACGCCTGGGCCGCCACCGCCGCCGGGCGCTGGGCGGACGGGTGGTCGCCGTCGCCGGGAGCAACGGGAAGACGACGACCAAGGAGCTCCTGAAGGCGGCGCTCTCGGCGAAGTTCCGGGTGCACGCCACCGAGGGGAACCTGAACAACCAGGTCGGCGTCCCGCTCACCCTCCTCGCCGCGCCCGACGACGCGGAAGTCCTCGTCGTCGAGGTGGGGACCAACGAGCCGGGGGAGATCGCCCTCCTGGGCGCCATCGCCGAGCCGGACGCGGCGCTGATCACCTCGATCGGCGAGGAGCACCTGGAGGGGCTGGGCTCCGTCGAGGGGGTGCTGGAGGAAGAGCTCGCCATCCTCCCCTCCATCCGCGGCGAGGGCCCCGCCTTCGTGGCCGAGGAGCCGCCGGAGCTCCCGGAGCGCGCGTCGCAGGTCGTGGGGGCGACGCGCCTCCGCGTCGCCGGCTTCTCGGAGGCCGCGATGCTCCGGCCGGACGGGGGCGTGGAGGGGATCGAGGTCCTCCCCGGCGGCGCCACGCGGTGGGAGTGGCGGGGCGTCCGCGTCCACCTCCCGCTCCCCGGGCGGCACAACGTCCGCAACGCCCTCCTGGCCCTCGGCGTGGCGGCGGAATTCGGCGTCGAGCCCGAGGCGGCGGCGAACGGGATCGCGGGGATGACGCTGCCCAAGATGCGGAACGAGTGGAAGCGGATCGGGACCGTGGGCGTCCTGGCCGACTGCTACAACTCCAACCCGCCGAGCCTGCTGGCCGCCATCGACCTCCTGGCCTCGGTGCCCTCCGACGGCGCCAAGGTGGCCGTGGTGGGGACGATGCGCGAGCTGGGCGCCCACGCCGAGGCGCTCCACCGCCGCGCCGCCGAGGAGATCGCGGCGCGCGTGGGGAGCGGGATCGACCACGTGGTCGCCACCGGCGACTTCGTCCCCGCCTTCCAGGGGATCGAGGGGCTGGGCGAGCGGATCGTCGCCGCGGAAGACCCGGTGGCGGCGTACGAGCTCCTGCGGCCGCGGCTGAAGGGCGACGAGACGATCCTGCTGAAGGGCTCGCGCGGGGTGGCGCTGGAGAGGCTGATCCCGCTGCTGGAGCGCGACTTCGGGGCGCCCGACGGGGCGTCCGCCACCACCCTCGCCGGGGGCTGACGGTGCTCTACCACCTCCTGGTTCCGCTCTCGGAGTACAACATCGTCTTCAACATCTTCCGCTACCAGACGTTCCGGGCGGCGGGGGCGGTGGTGACGGCGTTCCTGGTGGCCTTCTGGTTCGGGCCGGCGATCATCTCGCGGCTCAGGATGCTGAAGGTGGGGCAGGTGGTCCGCACCGAGGGGCCGCAGACGCACCTGGGCAAGAGCGGGACGCCGACGATGGGCGGGGTGCTGATCGTCCTGGCGACGGTGATCCCCACCCTCCTCTGGGCGCGCCTCGACAACCCCAACACCATCGCGGCGGTGGTCGTCCTCTGCTGGCTGGGGGCGCTGGGGTTCATGGACGACTACCTCAAGATCGCGCGGAAGAAGACCGAGGGGCTGCGGGGGCGCTACAAGATCCTGGGGCAGGCGTCGCTGGGGCTGCTGCTGGGGATCGTCCTGGTGGTCTTCCCCTTCAGCGACATCCCGGCGACGTGGACGCAGATCCCCTTCTTCAAGAGCCTCCACGTCGACTTCTGGACGCCGGTCTACGTCCTCTTCGTGGCCTTCATCATCGTCGGCTGCTCGAACGCGGTGAACCTCACCGACGGGCTCGACGGGCTGGCGGCGGGGCTCTCGGCGATCGCGGCGGTGACCTTCGGGGTCTTCGCCTACCTCTTCGGGCGGATGGACACGGCGAGCTACCTCAACCTCTTCTACATCCCGGGGGCGGGGGAGCTCACCATCTTCTGCGTGGCGCTGACCGGGGGGTGCATCGGCTTCCTCTGGTACAACGCGCACCCGGCCGAGGTCTTCATGGGCGACACGGGGTCGCTGGCCATCGGCGGGGTGCTGGGCGCCATCGCGGTCCTGCTGAAGGCCGAGTTCCTCCTGGCCATCGTGGGCGCGGTCTTCGTGGCCGAGGCGCTCTCGGTGATGGCGCAGACGGTCTACTTCAAGTGGACCAAGCAGCGCACCGGCACCGGGCGGCGGATCTTCCGGATGGCGCCGCTCCACCACCACTTCGAGCAGATCGGCTGGCACGAGAGCAAGGTCATCATCCGCTTCTGGATCATGGGCGTCCTCTGCGCCCTGGTCGCCTTCGCCACGCTCAAGATCCGCTGAGCGTGCCGGCCTCTCCTTCGCTTCGCGACCTTCGATGAGCAGCGCACCGCTGGCCGGACGGACGATCGGCGTGCTGGGGCTGGCCCGCAGCGGGCTGGCCGCGGCGCGGCTGGCGCTCTCCCGCGGCGCGCGCGTCTACGCCAGCGACGCGGGCGACGGCGCGAAGGCGCGCGAGGCGGCGGAGCAGGTCCGTTCCCTCGGCGGGGACGCGGAAGCCGGCGGGCACGACCTGGCGAAGCTGGCGGCGTGCGAGCGCGTAGTCCTGAGCCCCGGCATCCCGCCCACCGCGGCGGTGCTGCGCGCGCCGGAGATCGCGGGCGTCCCGGTGATCCCCGAGGTCGAGTTCGCCTACGGGCTGATGGACGCGTACTACATCGCCATCACCGGGACGAACGGGAAGACGACGGTCACCGCGATGATCGGCGACCTCCTCGTCCAGGCGGGGATGGACGCGGCGGTGGGGGGGAACATCGGCACCGCGCTCTCGGAGCTGGCGCTGCGCGAGCCGCAGCCGAAGGTCGCCGTGGTCGAGGTCAGCTCCTTCCAGCTCTCCGGCATCCGCGACTTCACCCCGCGGATCGGGATCCTGACGAACCTGGCGCCCGACCACCTGGACTGGTACCCGGACGTCGAGGCGTACTACGCCGACAAGGCCCGCCTCTTCCGCAACGCGTCCGCCGACAGCCGGTGGATCCTGAACGCGGAGGACGGGCGCGCGCGGGAGCTGATCGGCGACGCGCCGGGGACGCGCTACTACTTCCGCGCGCAGTCGCAGCCGTCCTCCGACGAGCGCGGAGGATGGCTGTCCGAGGATGGATGGTTGACGCTGCGGATCGACCGCGACGAGGAGCGGCTGGTGCGCGCGGACGAGCTGAAGATCCTGGGGCCGCACAACGTCGCGAACGCGCTCGCGGCCTCCCTGGCTGCTCGACTCGCGGGAGCGGATTCCGATTCGATCGCGCGGGGGCTGAGGAAGTTCGAGGCGCCGCCGCACCGCCTGCAGCCGGTGGCGGAGCGGGAGGGCGTCCTCTGGATCAACGACAGCAAGGCCACCAACATCGCCTCGACCCGGGTGGCGGTGCGGGGGATGACGCGGCCGACCGTCCTCCTCCTGGGCGGGAAGCACAAGGGGGAGCCGTACACCGAGCTCCTCCCCGATCTCGGCGGGGGCCGGGTGAAGGCGATCCTGGCCTACGGCGAGGCGGCGCCGGTGATCGTGGGCGACCTGGAGGGGAGGGCGCCCGTGGAGCGGGTGGAGGGGAGCTTCGAGGAGGTGGTGCGCCGCGCGCGGGAGACGGCCGCGCCGGGGGACGCCGTCCTCCTTTCGCCCGCGTGCTCGAGCTTCGACATGTTCGCCAACTACGAGGAGCGCGGGAAGCGCTTCGCCGAGCTTGCCGCCGGAGGTGAGGCGTGAACGCCATCGTCGCGCGCGTCTGGAGAAGGTCCGCCGCGGGCGGGGGGACGGCCGTCCTCCAGCCCGCCATCCCCCCGCGCGAGCGCCGCGCCCCGGCGCCCGCCGCCGCGAGGTCCGTGGACGCGGCGCGGGGCGAGACGTGGGAGGGGAAGGCGCTCGTCGCCCTGACGCTGGCCGCCTTCTGCTTCGGCGTCCTGGAGATGTACAACGCCAGCGCCTTCGTGGCGCGCTCCGAGGGCGCGCCCGGCCACGCCTACCTGGCGAAGCAGCTCGGCGGCGCGGCGGCCGGCGTGGTCATCGCCGCCGTCCTCTCGCGGATGGACTACCGCCGCTTCCGCCTCTGGGCGTGGCCGATGCTGGGCCTCATCACGCTGGCGCTCCTGGTCGTCATCCTCCCCGGGACGGAGGCCATCGCGCCGCGGATCAACGGGGCGCGGCGGTGGCTGAACGTCGGCGTCTCCTTCCAGCCCTCCGAGTTCGCCAAGATCGCGGTGATGGTGTGGACGGCGGCGATGGCGGTGAAGAAGGCCGACCGGCTCCACTCCATGAGCCGCGGCCTCCTCCCGTTCCTCCTGGTGTGGATGACGGTGATCGTGCTCGTGTTCCTGGAGCCGAACATGAGCGCCGCGCTCCTGATCGCCCTCCTCGCCTCGCTGGTGCTGTACGCGGGGGGCGCGCGGATCGGGCACTTCATCCTCCTGGGCCTCCTGGCGGTGCCGGTGGTCTGGAGCCAGATCGCCTCGGCGGGCTACCGGATGAAGCGGATCATCGCCTTCCTCGACCCCACGGCCGACACCGAGGGGGTGAGCTACCAGATCTACCAGTCGCTGATCGCGGTGGGCTCCGGGGGCCTGGGCGGGGTGGGCTTCGGCGGGAGCCGGCAGAAGTACGGCTTCCTCCCCGAGCCGCACAACGACTTCCTCTTCTCGATGATCGCCGAGGAGTGGGGGCTGGCGGGGGTCGTCTTCACGGTGACGGTCTTCGCCGCCTTCCTGGTGGTCGGCTACCGGATCGCCTCGCGCGCGCCGGACCGCTTCGGGTACCTGGTGGCCATCGGGATGACGAACATGATCTCCGTCTCCGCCTTCCTGCACATGGGCGTGGCGCTGGCGCTCCTGCCGACGACGGGCGTGGCGCTCCCGTTCATGAGCTACGGCCGGAGCGCGCTCCTGGCGAACTTCATCGCCGTGGGGCTCCTCCTCAGCATCGCCCGCGCGGGGCGGAAGGAAACGGCATGAGCACGCCCGCGCCGCGCGTCCTCTTCGCCGGGGGCGGCACCGGGGGGCACCTCTACCCCGCGCTCAACCTGGGCGCCGCCTTCGAGCGGCTGAGCCCCGCCGCCGAGGTCCACTTCGTCGGCGCCATCCGCGGCGTGGAGTCGCGCGTCCTCCCGGAGAAGGGCGTCCCGCACACCCTCCTCCCGCTGGAGCCGCTCCGTCGCGCGCAGCCGCTGGAGAACTGGCGCCTGGTCCCCTCGATGTGGAGCTCGTTCCGGGGGCTCGGCCGCCTCTTCGCCGACTTCCGCCCGAACCTCGTCGTGGGCACCGGCGGCTACGCGAGCGGCCCCGCGGTGGCGTACGCGCTCCTCCGCGGCGTCCCGGCGGCGGTGCAGGAGCAGAACTCGTATCCCGGCTTCGTCACCCGCGCCGTCGCCAGGCGCGTGCGCCAGATCCACCTGGCGTTCCCCGAGGCGCGGCAGCACATGACGATCGGGCGGGGCACCGAGGTCTTCGAGTTCGGCAACCCCATCAATCCCCCCGACTTCGGCGTCGACCGCGCGGCGGCGAGGGCGAGGTTCGGGCTCGGAAACGGGACCGTCTGCCTCGTGGTGGGCGGGAGCCAGGGGGCGAAGGCGGTCAACGAGGCGCTGCTGAAGGACGTCAACGCCGTCCTGGAGATGCGCCTCCCCGCGCCGCCGCTGGGGTTCGAGGTGCTGTGGGCGACGGGCCCGGCCAACTACGACGCCATCCGCAACCGGCTGGCCGAGATCGGGAGCCCGCCGTGGGTGCACGTCGTCCCCTACATCGACGACATGCCCGGCGCCCTCGCCTCGGCCGACTTCGCCGTGAGCCGCGCGGGCGCGATGGCGCTGGCCGAGCTCTGCGCCTGGGGGATCGCCTCGGTGCTGGTGCCGCTCCCGACGGCGGCGGCGAACCACCAGTACCACAACGCCCGCGCCCTGGCCGACGCCGGCGCCGCGCTGATGGCGCAGGAGAGCGAGATGGCCGAGGGCCGCCTCTGGACCGAGATGCAGCGCCTCGCGTCGGACGACACCCTCCGCGCCACGGTGTCCGAGCGCGCCCGCGCCCGCGGCCGCCCCGACGCGGCGGACCGGATCGTGACCGAGCTGGCGAGGCTGATCAAGGGATAGTCCTGAGCGCTAAGTCCTGAGTCCTGAGTGAACTGCACCGGATTCCTCGGACTCGGCACTCAGGACTCAGGACTCAGGACTCAGGACTCAGGACTCA
>DATACF010000680.1:0-5601 GCA_036259235.1 Longimicrobium sp.
GGCGCGGCGGGCGCGGGAGCGGGGCGGCGGGCGGAGGAGCGGGCGCGCGGGGTCATGCGGGGGCGGGACGACGGGGAGAGGAGGGCGCGCGGGGGCGGCGCGCGCCGGAGGGCGTCAGGCGACGAAGGTGCGGAGGTACCAGTCGACGATCGTCCGCCCCCACGGCTCGGCGATCCCCGCGCCGAGGGCGAGGAAGATCCCGAAGGGGACCAGCTTCCCCGTCTTGAGGGAGATGGGCCCGAAGATCAGGCTCCCGAAGAGCGCGCCCAGGAAGATCGTCAGGAGGACGCCCGGAATGCCCACGAAGGCGCCCACCATCGCTATCATCTTGATGTCGCCGCCCCCCATCGCCTCCTTCTTGAACGCCCACTCCCCCAGCACCGCCACCATCCACAGGAGCGCGAACCCCACCGCCGCCCCCAGGAACGACTGGAGCGGCTCGATTCCCCCCGGCGCCAGCGAGAGGAGGAGGCCGATCACCAGCCCGCCGAGCGTGAACTCGTCGGGGATGATGTAGGTGCGCGCGTCGGTGAGGGCGATCCCCAGCAGCAGGGTGAAGAAGACCGCCGACGAGAGCGTCTGCCAGGTGAAGCCGTGGCGCACCGCCGCCGCCACCCAGAGCGACGCCGTGGTGAGCTCGATCAGCGGGTACTGCGCCGAGATCCGCGTCCCGCACTCGCGGCAGCGGCCGCGCAGGAGGAGCCAGCCCAGGACGGGGATGTTGTCGCGCCAGCGGATCGGCGTCTCGCACACCGGGCACCGCGACGGGGGCGAGACCACCGACAGCCCCTCGGGCCAGCGGTAGACGCAGACGTTGAGGAAGGAGCCCACGCAGGCCCCGACCACGGCCGCGTAGGCCCAGAGCAGCCAGTTCGGCATCTATGGAGTCAGCGAAGGAGTTCGTGGAGGAGGATGGCGCCCGCGGCGGCCACGTTGAGCGACTCGGTCCGCCCCCGCAAGGGGATCCCGGCCCGGACGGAGGCGCGCGCCAGCGTCTCCGCCGACACCCCGGCCCCCTCGTTCCCCAGCACCAGCGCCGCCCGGCGCGGGCGCGGCTCGGGCAGCGGCGGCGCGCCGACCTCGGAGGCGACGACGGTGACGCCGTTCTCCGCGAGCCAGGCCGAGAGCGCGTCCCACTCCGCGGGGACGACGGGGAGGCGGAACGACGACCCCATCGCCGCGCGGACCGACTTGGGATTCCAGGCGTCGACGGTGCCGGGGAGGGCGACCACCGCGAAGGCCCCCAGCGCCTCGGCGGTCCGCACCAGGGTGCCGAAGTTCCCGGGGTCCTGCACCGCGTCGAGGACCAGCGCCACCGCCGGCTCGGGCGGGACGCGCAGGTCGCCGAGCCCGCGGCGGGGGATGGCGGCGACGGCGAGGACCCCCTGCGGCGTCTCGGTCCCGGCCAGCGCCTTCAGCTCGCGATCGGCGAGCTCGCGGACCGGGACGCCGCGCCCCTCCAGCGCCGCGCGGAGCGCCGCCCCCCGCGGGGTGTCCTCCAGCGAGGACGACACGGCGGCGAAGCGGAGCTCCAGCGGCGACGACGCGAGGTCCTCGACGGCGCGGACCCCCTCGGCCACGAAGAGTCCCTCGGCCTCGCGGTGCCTGCGCTCCGCCAGGGCCCGGAGGAGCCGCTCCTCGCGGCGGGTCGGTGGGTTCGCCAATGGTCCGAGACTTGCCCTGCCCTCCATGCGCAACGGGACACCTCTAGCCCATGGAGTGCGTTATGAGTAATCGACTTACGCGTCGCGTGCGGGTCGGCGCCCTGGCGTTCGCGCTGGGCGGCGCCACCGGGCTCGGCGGGTGCGCCACCGTCAACACGCAGCAGGAAGTGGCGCTCGGCGCCGACTACGCGCGGCAGATCAACCGGCAGCTCCCGATCCTGAACGACGGGCCCACGAACGCCTTCGTCAACAACCTGGGCGACCGGATCGCGGCCAACGCCGACCAGCGGGGGATCAACTACACGTTTTACGTGGTCAACTCCGACGTTGTCAACGCCTTCGCCGTCCCGGGCGGCTTCGTCTACATCAACCGGGGGCTGATCGAGCGGACCGACAACCTGTCGGAGCTGGCCGGGGTGCTGGCCCACGAGATCGGCCACGTCGCCGAGCGGCACAGCGTCGAGCAGATGCAGCGCGCCCAGAACGCCAACACCCTCCTCAGCGTCGTCTACGGCGTCCTCCTGCGCCGCAACCCCTCGACGGTGGAGCGGGTGGGGATCCAGGCGGGCGGGGGCGCGGTCTTCGCCGGGTACAGCCGCGACGCCGAGCGCGAGGCCGACCGCGTCGGGGTGAACTACCTGGTGCGCACGGGAATCAACCCGAACGGGATGGCCACCTTCTTCGAGGAGCTCCTGGCCGAGCAGAAGCGCAACCCGAGCCGGGTGGAGTCGTGGTTCGCCACGCACCCGACCTCGCAGGAGCGGGTGAACAACACGCGCGCCACCATCCAGGCCACGCCGGGCGCCAACAACGCCAGCCTGGTGACCGACTCGCGCGACTTCCAGACCTTCCGGGCCCGCGTCCGCTCGCTGACGCCCGCGCCCCAGGACCGCCGGTGAGCGCCCTTCGCGGCGCGCGGGCCCGCTTCCGGCGGGCCCGCCTGGCGGTCCTCCTCGCCCCCGCGCTCCTGGCCGGCTGCATCAGCGAGGAGCGGGAGGTCGAGCTGGGCGACCAGATCGCCGCGAACCTGAACTCGCGCATCCCCCTGGTGCGCGACGCGCCCGTCAACCTCTACGTCAACGAGCTGGGGCGCCTCCTGGCGCGCCACAGCGCCCGGCCCGGCCTCGAGTACCACTTCTACGTGGTCGACACCGACGGGGTCAACGCCTTCGCCCTCCCCGGGGGGCACATCTACGTCAACCGGGGGCTGATCGAGCGCACCCGCGACGTCTCGGAGCTGGCGGGGGTGCTGGCGCACGAAATCGGACACGTGGCGGCGCGCCACGGGGCCAAGAGCCTCCAGCGGCAGATGCGGACGAGCGGGATGTCGTCGCTCCTCTACCGGGTGATCCTGGGGCGCGAGCCGATCCTCGACCAGGACGCGCTGAAGATGGGGGGCCAGCTCTGGGCGGCCTCGCACTCGCGCGCCGACGAGGCCGAGGCCGACCAGCTGGCGGTGGGATACCTGATCGAGACCGGCGTCGACCCGCGGGGGATGCTCACCCTCTTCGGCACGCTGATGGAGGAGGAGCGGAAGTCGCAGATGGAGACGGTGGAGTGGTTCTCGACCCACCCCAGCACCGAGCGGCGGCTCGACCGCACCCGGCAACAGATCCTGGAGCGGCTCCCGGAGACCGCGGAGGAGCTGGCGAGGAACAACGCCTCGTACCCCGACTTCCTCCACCGGCTCCACGAGCTCCCGCCCGCGCCGGTGATGATCGAGCTCCAGTAGAGCACGAGGGGCCCCGCCGAAGCGCGGGGCCCTTCTCTTTCCGGGCCTTGCGCGCCCGTCGCCTTCCCCGTTCATTCCGCCGCTTTCCGGAACGCGAATCGGTTCGAGGGACCCATGACGAGCATCCCCATCGCGCTGACCATCGCCGGGTCCGACTCCGGCGGCGGGGCGGGCATCCAGGCCGACCTCAAGACCTTCCACGCCTTCGGCGTCTTCGGGACGACGGCGGTCACCGCCATCACCGTGCAGAACACGCGCGGGGTGACGGGGGTGCACGCGGTCCCCATCGACACCGTGCGCGCCCAGGTCCGCGCCGTGGCCGAGGACCTCCCGCCGGCGGCGTGCAAGACGGGGATGCTGGCCACCCCCGCGCTGGTGCGCGCCGTGGCCGCCTCGATCCGCGAGCACGCCCTCCCCAACTACGTCCTCGACCCCGTGATGGTGGCCACCAGCGGCGACCGCCTCCTCGACGCCGAGGCCGAGCGGACCATCCTGGAAGAGCTCCTCCCGCTGACCGCCCTCGTGACCCCCAACCTGGACGAGGCGTCGATCCTGGTGGGCGAGCGGCTGGAGGACGTGGCGGGGATGCGCCGCGCGGCGGAGGCGCTGGTGACGATGGGGGCGAAGGCCGCGCTCCTCAAGGGCGGCCATCTCCCCGGCGAGACGCTGGTGGACGTCCTCTTCGACGGGCGCGAGTGGCGCGAGTGGAAGCGCCCCAAGCTCCACACCCGGAGCACCCACGGCACCGGGTGCACCCTCTCGTCCGGGATCGCCGCCGGGCTGGCCCACGGCCGGCCGCTGGCGCGCGCCGTGGAGGACGCCCTCGACTACGTCCAGCGCGCCCTGCGCGCCGCCCCGGGCCTCGGCTCGGGGCACGGGCCGCTGAACCACATGGTGCCCGGCCCGGGGTGAGGCCGCGGCCGAGCGCAGCCGTCCGCGGCGCACGTCCGCGTTGACTTCCTCCCCGCGCCGCGCGCATCGTGGGAAGGACCGGTCCCATCGTCCGACCTCCCCCGCGCCGCCGGCTCCCGGGCCGCGTCCGCGCCCGCCCTCCGTCCCGACCGAACCCCCAGGCCAGCATGGTTCCGAAGCTCACGCGCGCGGCGGCCGGGGGGCTCGTCGCGGCGGCCCTCGCCGGATGCGCGGCGGCGGCGGCGACGCCGGCGGTGTGGCAGCTTTCGGCGTTCGCGGTCCTCGCGCGCGGCGGCTACGACGGCGTGCTGACGGTGGCCGAGGTCCGGCGCCACGGCGACGTGGGCCTGGGCGCCGCGGACGGGCTGAACGGCGAGATGGTGGTGGTGGACGGCCGCTTCTACCAGTTCCTCGCCGACGGGCGCGTGGTGGTGCCGCCGGACTCCATGCGCGTGCCGTTCGCGGCCGTGACCTTCTGGAAGGGCGGGCGCGACGTCCCGGCGCGCCCCGGCCTGCGGTACGGCTCCTCCTTCGACGCCGCCGTCGACTCGCTCCTCCCGAGCGCCGACGCGTTCTACGTGCTGCGGATGGAGGGGACGTGGGACGTGGTGGTGGCGCGCACCTTCTCTCCCCCGGGCCGGCCCTATCCGCCCCTGCGTGGCGTCGCGGCCGACACGTTCACGCTGGAGAGCGCGCGGGGGACGATGGTGGGCTTCCGGCAGCCGTCGTACGCCGACCCGCTGAGCATCCCCGGCTACCACCTGCACTTCATCGACGCCGAGCGCGCGCGCGGCGGGCACGTCCTCGGCTTCACCACCCGCGACGTGCGCCTCCAGGTCTCGGAGCGCCCGGACTTCACCGTGCGCACGCCCCCGGCCGGACCGGCGGCTCCAGGGGGACGGTGACCCGCCGTCGCGGTTGCCGTGCAACGACTTCGGCCCCTCGAAAGCGCCCGGCGGGACGGGTTGCCCAAACGTGGGCTTTCCGCTATAATCAGGGCTTCTCTTGAAGATCCAGGGCCCCGGCCCGGACCCATCGCATCGTCAACCACGATTCCAGGCATGGTGCGGCCATGAAGGCGGATATCCATCCCAACTACCAGACCGTGACGGTGCACTGCGCCTGCGGCAACACCTTCCAGACCCGCTCGACCTCGAAGGACATCCACGTCGAGATCTGCGCGGCCTGCCACCCGTACTTCACGGGGAAGCAGAAGCTGGTGGACACCGCCGGCCGCGTGGAGCGCTTCCGTCAGCGCTACGCGAACACCGAAGCGGCCAAGTAAGGACACGG
>DATACF010000681.1:0-3596 GCA_036259235.1 Longimicrobium sp.
GAGGCGTCGTGGGCGGCGGCGGGGATGCTCTAGCCGCTGGCCGAAGCCTCCGCCCCCGGCCCCTTCCTCGACCTCCTCCTCCGGGCCCGCGAGGCGTACCCGCCCTTCGCCGCCGCGCTCCGCGAGGAGACGGGGGTGGACGTCGGCTACTCGGGCGCGGGGACGCTCTTCCTCTCGCTCCGGGAGGAGGACGACGGCGAGCTGGAGGCGCGGCACGCCTGGCAGTCGGCGGCGGGGCTCGGGGTCGAGCGGGTGACGGCGGAGGAGGCGCGGGCGCTGGAGCCGGCGCTCTCCCCCGCCGTCCGCTTCGCCCTTCGCTTCCCCGGCGACCACCAGGTGGACAACCGCGCGCTGGGCCCCGCGCTCTGGTCGGCCGCCGCGCGCGCCGGAGCGGAGTTCCGCCTGGGCGCCGAGGCCGTCGCCGTCCCCCGCGCGGGGGACCGCGTGGCCGGCGTGGAGCTTTCGGACGGGACGCGGATCGGGTCCGGCGCGGTCGTCGTCGCCGGCGGATGCTGGTCCGCGCGCCTGGACGGCCTCCCCCGCCCTCTCCCCGTGGAGCCCGTGCACGGGCAGCTCCTGGCGCTCTCGGCCGTCCCCCCGCTCTTCCGCCACGTGGTCGACTCGCCGCGCGTCTACCTCGTCCCCCGCGCGGACGGGCGGGTGATCGCGGGCGCCACGGTGGAGCGCGTGGGGTTCCGCAAGGCGGTGACCCCCTGGGGCGTCCGGCGCCTCCTCGACGGCGCCGTCGAGACCGCCCCCGCGCTGGAGCACGCGCCGCTGGCCGAGACGTGGTCGGGCCTCCGCCCCGGCACGCCGGACGGCTTCCCGATCCTCGGCCCCGATCCCGACCTGCCGAACCTGGTCTACGCCACCGGCCACTTCCGCAACGGCATCCTCCTCGCCCCGCTCACCGGCGACGCGATCGGCGACCTCCTCCTCGGCGAAGCGGTGGAGACCGACCTCGCCCCCTACCGGATCTCGCGGTTCGGCTGAGCGACGGCCTCGAAGGCCGCGAGGGTGAGCTCGGGGAGGTGGATGGGCGCGACCTCGGGGACGCGGTAGAACGGCGGGAGCGCCCGGACGCAGGCGCGGAAGGCGGCCGGACCGTCGCGGTGGACGGGCCCGAAGCGGTCGACCAGCTCGACGGCGCCGCGGAGGGCGGGGCTCACCCACCCCAGGAGCTCCAGGGTGAGCGCGTGCTGCTCGGCCAGGTCGCGCCAGTGCCAGATCGACTCGTGGTGGAAGGCGCGGTTGCGCAGCAGCCGCACGCGGTTGAGCATCGGGGAGAGCGTCCCGCGGGTGCGGAGCCGCCGCGGCGCGCCCGTGAAGACGCCGTGCTTGAAGAGGCGGGGCCAGAGGATGCGCGAGGTCTCGTAGCGCACGTCGAAGAGCGCCGTCCAGAAGCCGAAGCTCAGCTCGGCCACGATCCGCCCCGGCTCCAGCGCCCGCTGGCGCGACCGCAGCCCCCGCTTGGCCTGCTCCACCCGCGCCGCCTCGCCGGGGAGGAGCACCGGCGGGTACGCGTCCAGCCAGCACGGCGCCTCGCGCGCCGCCCGGTCCGCGAAGGCGGCCTCACCGGCGTCGAACAGCGTGTTCCGGAGCGCCACCTCCAGCCCCTGCACGGCGGGATAGAGCGCCTCGCAGAGCGCGGTGTTCCAGAGGTAGTTGGCCAGCGCCTCGACGTCGCCGCAGCCCGGACGCCGGTACGCCGCGAACCGCTCGTGCGAGAGCGCCTTCTGGAGCGAGCCGAAGTAGGAGTCTTGCGTCATCACCGAGGTTCGCTTATCTTGTGAGCACTGTCCCCGGGCTATTCCTCTCCCGCGCTCGCCGCGGTGATGAACCCGGGGTTTTTCTTTGCCCCTGCACGGCCCGTCCCGACGCCGCGGCGCGCAAGATACTCGCCCGCGTGCACGACGTCCAGTTTCCTGGTGAACAAAGCGCCCACTGCGAGATGCAGGCGGGCGCTTTCGATTTTCGCCATTCGACGGTGATTCCGACCGGTCTCCCGCTACGGCGCGGAGAGCGAGGCGCGGGCGGCGGGGCTCCGCCAGAGCTCGGGGCCGCACGCCTGGAAGGCGACGTCCATCTCCGCGCTCCCGGGGTCGCCGCGGAGGTCGGGGAGGCGCGCGGCGCCGGGGCGGATGCCGAGGAGCGTCGTGCGCTCGGCCCCCAGCGAGTGCATGACGCAGAACGCCTGCGGGCGGCGCATGAGGATGGGGGTCAGGTAGCCGAGCGCCACCTGGTCGATGTAGTCGAGGACCACGTAGCGCGCCCCCGCGGCCTCCGCTTCGGCGAAGAAGGCGGCGGGGTCGCGCGCGAGCGGGTAGTTCCTCCCGCGCAGCCCCGATTCCACGAAGAAGATCGCCGGCTTGCGGGAGATCACCACCGCGCCGTCGGGGAGGACGCGCTTCGAGACCGCCGCCATCTCCAGGAAGTCCTGCCACTCCCCCCGCATGCACCCGTAGCGGTCGCCCGCGAGGTACCACCGCGTGCACTCCGTCCCCTCCCGCGCCGCGGCGGCGAGGCCGGGGAGCGCCGCGAGGGCGAGGACCGCCACCGCGCTCATCGAGAGCGCGCGATGCGGCATCCGCGCGAGGCGGGCCAGCCGCGCCAGCCCGTCGCCCGCGTACATCAGGACGGCGGGGAAGACGGGGAGGAGGAGGCGGTCGCCCGACCACGCGGGAGTCCAGAGGAGGAGCATCCCTACGTAGAGCGGGAGGAAGACCTCCGCCACGCCCGGCCGCCGCGCGCGCCGCAGCCATCCGTACAGTGCGAGCGCGATGACGCAGACCGCGATCAGAATGGCGAGAGGACCCGCCGATCCCGTGAGGAGGACGGGGAGGTGCTCCCCGGCGTAGAGCCGCAGGTTCTCCCCGGCCCGGCCGATCAGGCCAAGCGTGCCGATCGTCCCCGCCGACGGGTTGTACGGGTCGGCGAGGCGGAGGAAGTCGTCGTACTCACCCCGCCCCCGCGCCCACAGCCACCACGCCGCCGCGGCCGGAAGGACGACGAGCGCGTAGAGCCCGAGCTGCGCCCAGCGGCGGCGGAAGAGGAGCCACGCGGCGGCGGCCACCATCAGCGGAAGCCCCGCGGAGCGCACCAGGTACGCCGCGGCGGCCAGAAGCGCGCCGGCGGCCAGCCGGCCGTTGCGACGACGGGGAAGACGCTCCCAGGCGAGGAGCGCCGCCGTCGTCAGGGCCCAGAAGGGCACGTCGGAGAGCTCCCAGTGGCTGAGCGCCACCACGCCCGGGCTCAGCGCGGCGAGGAGCGCGACCCCGAGCGCCAGGTCGGGCCGGCGGCGGCGGCGGATCCAGAAGAAGGTGAGGACGACGCCCGCGACCGAGAGCGCCACCGTCACCCCCTTGATCCCCGCCCACGGCGCCACGCCCAAACGGAGGGCGGCGGCGAGGAGCGCCGGGTACCCGGGCGGGAACTGCGCGTGCGGCGGCATCGCCGGGTCCCACGCGTCGCGGTACCCCTCCCCCGCCGCCAGCGACCGCGCGAGGGAGAGGTAGACGGCGTTGTCGCCCCCCGCGTGCGGCGCGGGCTGGAAGGCCAGGAGCGCGAGGACGAGGTGGAGCGCGCCGAGAACGCCC
>DATACF010000682.1:0-10871 GCA_036259235.1 Longimicrobium sp.
GGAGGCGCTCGAGGCCGCCCAGCGCCGCGCGGGCGTCCGGGTCGTCCGCCAGCACCCCGGCGAGGGAGGGCGTGCACTGGAGGTGGGTGACGCCGTGGCGGCGGAGCTGCTCGGCCACCGTCTCCTCGCTCGCCGCGGCGCGGCGGCGGGCCTCGCTCGCCTCGCGGGCGCGGGCCAGGTGCTCCAGCGCGGCCAGCACCTCCTCCTCGGCCACCCCGAAGTCGATCAGGCACGCCACCTCGTCGACGTCCGTCCCCTTGAGGCGGTCGACCATGTCGGCGCACGTCTCCGGCGTCCCGAGCAGCGCCGCGGTGTCGAAGAAGCGGCCGAACGCCTGGCGGACCAGCGCGTCGAGCTCGGCCTCGGGGAGGCTGCGGAGGTCGACCCCCTTCCCCGTCGCGTCGCCCAGCCCGGCCAGGAGGTCGAACGAGGTCTTGAGGTAGGCGCAGAGGGGCTCGCGGACCTTCTCGCGGACGGCCTCGACGTCGTCGCCCACGAAGGTGTGGAGCATCAGCGACACGTGGCCCCGCCCGGGGTGCCCGGCGGCGCGCCACGCCTCGCGGTAGAGGGCGATCTTCCCCGCCAGCTCCTCGACGGAGTGGCCCAGGAGGTGGGTAAGGAGCCCGGCGCCCATCTCCCCCGCCATCCGGAAGGTGTCCGGGGTGCGGGCGCTGGTGATCCACACCGGGAGCTCGGGCTGGAGCGGCGGGGGGAAGATCCCCACCTCCACCTCCGTCCCCGTCCCCGAGCGGCGGCGGACCTTCTCGCCCCGCCAGAGGCGCCGCACCTCGTCGATCCCCCGGACCATCGCCTCCTTGCGGTCGGCGTAGGCGCCGGGGGCGAGGGCGAAGTCGACGGGCTGCCACCCCGAGGCGAAGGAGACCCCCACCCGCCCGCCGGAGAGGTTGTCGACGACGGACCACTCCTCCGCGATCCGGAGGGGGTCGTGGAGGGGGAGGACGACGGAGCCCGCGCGGATCTGGACGCGCGAGGTGAGCGCCGCCACCGCCGCCCCCGTCACCGAGGGGTTGGGATAGAGCCCGCCGAAGCGATGGAAGTGGCGCTCCGGCGTCCACACGGCCGCGAAGCCGTTCGCGTCGGCGAAGCGCGCCCCCTCCTTGAGGAGGCGGTATCGGTCGCGGCTGGCGTGGTCGAAGTCGCCGCCGAAGTAGAAGAGCGAGAACTCCATCGGCCGCGCCCGCACCGCCGCGGGGACGGCCCCCGCCCCGGTGGCGGCGGTGGCCGCGGTCAGCTCCTCGCGGCGGAGGACGACGCGGTACCCGCGGGCTAGCGTCCAGAGGAGCTCCAGCACCGAGATGTCGAAGGAGATGCTGGTGACGGCCAGCCACGTCCCCGCCGCGTCGGCCCCCAGGAGGGCGTCCATCCCCGAGAAGAAGGCGGCGACGTTGCGGTGGCTCACCACCACCCCCTTGGGGCGGCCGGTGGAGCCGGAGGTGTAGATGAGGTACGCCGCCGCGCCGGGCTTCGGCGTCTTCGCCGCCACCGGCGCGGAGACGGGCGCCTCGCCCTCGGGCGCGTCCACCCACACCACCGAGGCGGCGGTCCGCGGGACGCGGCGCGCCAGGCCGGCGCGGGTGACGACCACGGGGGCGCCCGAGTCGCGGACCACGAATGCCAGCCGGTCTTCCGGGTACGCGGGGTCGAGGGGGAGGTAGGCGCCCCCCGCCTCCATCACCCCCAGCATCGCCACGACCATCTCGGCCGAGCGGTCGAGGTAGACGCCCACGGGGACGTCGGGGCCCACCCCCAGCGCCCGGAGGCGCCCGGCGAGACGGCGGACGCGCGTCTGGAGCTCGCCGCGGGTCAGCGTCTCCCCGTCCACCACCAGCGCCCCGGCGTCCGGGTCGGCCGCCGCCAGCCGGGCCACCGCCTGCGGGACCGTCTCGCGGGGGAGCTCGGCCGCGGTGGCGTTCCAGTCGAGGAGGAGGCGCCGCCGCTCGGCGTCGGGGAGGAGGGGGAGCGACGAGACCCGCGCCTGCGGGTCGTCGACCGCGCCCTCCAGCAGCGTGCGGAGCTGCGCCGCCATCCGGGTGGCCGTGGAGCGGTCGAAGAGGTCGGTCCCGTACTCCAGCCGCGCGTCGAGGGCGCCCGCGCTCCGGGTGAGCGAGAGGGTGAGGTCGAACTTGGCCGTCCCGCTGTCGCCCACCACCGGCTCCACCTTCGCCCCCGGGAGGGCCAGCCCCTCGGGGGGCGCCTCGCGGTAACTGAAGAGGACCTGGAAGAGGGGGTTGCGGGCCAGGTCGCGGTCGGGGTGGAGCTCCTCCACCAGCTTCTCGAAGGGGAGCTCCTGGTGGGCCACGGCCGCGCGGACCTCGGCCCCCATCCGCCGCACCAGCTCGGCGAAGGGGGGGTCGTCGGCCAGGTGGGCGCGCAGCACCAGGGTGTTGGCGAAGAACCCCACCAGCCCCTCCAGCTCCGGGCGGACGCGGTTGGCCACCGGCGTCCCCACCACCACCTCGTCCTCCCCCGTGTAGCGCTGGAGGAAGGCGGCGAAGAGGGCCAGGAGGGCGGCGAAGGGGGTGGCCCCCTCGCGCCGCGCCAGCCGCTCCAGCCGCTCCACGGCGCCCCGGGGGAGCTCGAAGCCCACGTGCGCGCCCCGGTAGCTCTGCACCGGGGGGCGCGGGTGGTCGGTGGGGAGCCCGGAGAGCTCCATGACCCCCTGGAGCCGCGCCTTCCAGAAGGCGAGGAGGTCGTCGAGCTCCGTCCCGCGGAGGGTGCGCGTCTGCCAGTCGGCGAAGTCGGTGTACTGGATGGGGAGCGGGGGGAGGGGCGAGGGCTCCCCGCGGCGGAAGGCGGCGTAGAGCGCCGCCACCTCGCGCTCCAGCACCTCCACCGAGGGGCCGTCGCAGACGATGTGGTGCAGCGTCAGGAGGAGCTTGTGCTCCTCGTCGGCGATGCGGAGGAGGCGGGCGCGCACCAGCGGCCCCGACGCCAGGTCGAAGGGGCGCTGCGCCTCGGCGCGGGCGATCTCCTCGGCCCGCGCGCGGGGCTCGGCCTCGCCCCGGAGGTCGTCCACCGGGAGGGGGAGGGGCGCGGCCGGGCGGACCACGGCGCGCGCCTCGCCCCCCTCCGAGCGGAAGGCGCTCCGCAGCCCCTCGTGGCGGCGGAGGAGCTCCGAGAGCGCCGCCTCCAGCGCGTCCACGTCGAGGGCGCCGCGGATGCGGTACCCCAGGGGGACGTTGTAGACCGCGCTCTCGGGCTGGAGCTGGTCGAGGAACCAGAGGCGCCGCTGCGGATAGGAGAGCGCGAAGCTCTGCTCGGCCCGGCGCCGCTCCAGGAGCTTCGCCAGCAGCGCGCGGCGCTCGTCGGCCGCCATGGTGTCCTGCGCGCTCATCGCTCGCCCTCCAGGCTCAGCTCGCCCAGGAGCGCCTCGATCTCCTCGGGAGACAGGTTGTCGATGTCGGCCAGGAGGCGGTCGGCGTCGCGCCAGGCGGCCGGGCGGATGGCTTCGGCCGCCTCGTCGGACGCCCACGCCGCCTCGACCCTCGCGGCCAGCGCGGCCACCGTGGGCTCGCGGAGGAACTGCCCCAGCGTCACCGCCACCCCCAGGTCGCGCGCCACCCGCGACACCACCTGCCCCGCCAGGAGCGAGTGCCCGCCGAGGGCGAAGAAGTCGTCGTACGCCCCGGGCCCCGTGCCCAGGAGCGCCGCCCAGATCGCCGCCACCGCCCGCTCGGCCTCCGTCCGCGGCGGCACCGCGCCGCCGTCAGCCGCCGAAGCCGCCTCGGGGGCCGGGAGCGCGCGCCGGTCCACCTTCCCGTGCGGGTTCAGCGGGAGCGCGTCGAGGACGACGACGTCCGAGGGGACGAGGTGCGCCGGGAGACGGCCGCGGAGGAAGGAGCGGACCTCCTCGCGCTCCAGCCGGTCGCGGTCGCCGGCCACGTACCCCACCAGCCGCCGCTCGGCGCCCTCGCCGCGGGCGGCCACCGCGGCCTCGCGCACCGCCGGGTGCGCCAGGAGGGCGGCCTCCACCTCGCCGGGCTCGATCCGGTAGCCGCGGACCTTCACCTGGTCGTCCGCGCGCCCCACGAACTCCAGCTCGCCGTCGCTCCGCCACCGCACGCGGTCGCCCGTGCGGTAGAGGCGCGCGCCGGGCTCGGCTCCGAAGGGGTCGGGGACGAAGCGCTCGGCCGTCATCGCCGGCCGCTCCAGGTAGCCGCGCGCCACCCCCGCGCCGCCCAGGTGGAGCTCGCCGGGGACGCCCGGCGGAAGCGGGCCGCCGCCCAGGTCGAGGACGTAGGCGCGGACGTTGTCGATGGGCCCGCCGATGGAGGGCCGGGTCGAATCCGCCGACGGGGCCACCTCGCCCCCGGTGCCCACGACGGTGTTCTCCGTGGGGCCGTAGTGGTTGAAGAAGCGGAAGGGGAGCCCCGGGCGGGGCGCCTTCCCCAGCGCGTCGCCGCCGGTCAGCAGCACGCGGAGCTTCGCGTCTTCCCCCCACGCCTCGTCGAGGACGGCCTCGGCGAGCGGCGTGGGGAGGAAGGTCACCGTCACCCCCTCGCGGGCCAGCCAGGCGGCCAGCTCGGACGGCGAGGCGCGCACCTCCTCGGGGGGGAAGGAGAGCGTGGCGCCCGCGGCGAGGGCGGGCCACACCTCCCACCCCGAGGCGTCGAAGCCGGGGCTCGCCACCGGGGCCGAGCGGTCGCCCGGGCCCAGCGCGTAGGCGCGGACGTGCCACTCCACCAGGTTCGCCAGCCCCCGGTGCTCCACCATCACCCCCTTGGGGCGGCCGGTGGAGCCCGAGGTGTAGATCACGTACGCCAGCGACCGCTCGCCGGCGGATTCGGGGAGCGAGGCCTCGTCCGCACGATCGGAGACGTCGTCCAGGAGGACCGTCTCCGCCCCGTTCCGCGGGAGCCGGTCCGCGAGGGACGCGACGGTGAGCACCACGGAGGCGCGGGCGTCGTCGAGGAGGTACGCGATCCGCTCCGCCGGGTACTCCGAGTCCACGGGGAGGTACGCCGCGCCCGCGTGGAGGACGGCGAGCTGGGCGATCACCATCTCCGGCGAGCGCCCGGTGCAGACGGCCACCCGCGACTCGGGGCCCACGCCGAGGGCGCGGAGGCGGCCGGCCAGCGCCGCCGCGCGGCGGTGCAGCTCGCCGTACGTCGTCTCGCCCGCGGCCGACCGCAGCGCCACGGCGCCGGGGTTCTCCCGCGCGCGGTCGGCCACCCGCTCGTGCACCAGGCGCTCGGCGAGGGGCGCGTCGGTCCGGTTCCAGTCGGCGACGACGCGGCGCGCCTCCTCCCCCGCGAGGAGGGGGACGGCCGAGGGCGCGCGGGAGGGGTCGGCCAGGAGCCCGGCGAGGAGGGCGTGGAAGTGCCCCGCCATCCGCTCCACCGTGGCCCGGTCGAAGAGGTCCGTGGCGTACTCCCAGACGCACTCCACCAGGTCGTCCGGCGCCCCCGCGATCATCTCCGCGCGGGGCATGCAGATGACCTGGAGGTCGAACTTGGCCGAGCCGTTCGAGAGCGCCTCGGTGAGCTCCACCTCCACCCCCGGGAGGCGGAGCTCGGGGTACGCCGAGTCGTGGAAGTTGAAGCAGACCTGGTAGACGGGGAGGTGCCCCAGGCTCCGCTCGGGGGCCAGCGCCTCCACCACCTGCCCGAAGTGCACGTCCTTGTGCGCGTACGCCTCGCGCGCCGTGTCGCGCACCTGGGCGACGAGGGCGTGGAAGTCGGCCGCCTCGCCGGGGCGGGCGCGGAGCGCGATGGTGTTGACCAGCATCCCGATCAGCGGCTCCGTCTCGCGCCAGCTCCGGTTCGCCACCCCGCCGCCCAGGCAGAAGTCCTCCTGCCCGGTGTAGCGGTGCATCAGCGCCTGGAACGCCGCCATCAGCGTCATGTAGAGCGTGGCGCCGTGCTCGCGCGCGAACGCCCGCGCCGCCCGCACCGTCGCGGGCGGGATGGCGAAGCGTAAGCTGGAGCCGCGGAAGCTCATCTCCGCCGGGCGCGGCCGGTCGGTGGGGAGCGCCAGGACGGGGTCGGCCCCGGCCAGCGTCTCCTTCCAGTACGCCAGGTCGGCCCGCGCCCGCGCCCCCCGCATCAGCTCGCGGTGCCACGCCGCGAAGTCGGCGAACTGCACCGGGAGCTCAGGCAGCGGCGACTCCTCGCCCCGCACCCGCGCCGTGTAGAGCGTCACCAGCTCGCGGAGGAAGACGGCGAACGACCACCCGTCGTGGACGAAGTGGTGCTCCACCTGGAGGAGGAGGTGGTCGTCGTCGGCCAGCCGGAGGAGGCGCCAGCGGATCAGCGGGAGCGCCGAGAGGTCGAACGCCTCGCCGAACGCCTCCGCCTGGTGCCGCGCGATCTCCGCCTCCCGCGCTTCCGCCGAGAGCCCGCGCAGGTCGAAGCGCGCCAGGTCGGCCGGGAGGGGCGGGTGGACCCGCTGCACCGGCGTCCCGTCGAGCTCGGGGAAGGTGGTGCGGAAGATCTCGTGGCGGCGGACGATCTCGTCGAGCGCCCACCCCAGCGCGTCGGCGTCCAGCGCGCCGCGGAGGCGGAAGGACGCCTGGAAGTTGTACGACTTCATCCCCGGGGCGAGCTCCTGGAAGTACCAGATCGCCTCCTGGGGGAGGGAGAGCGGGATCGCCCCGTCGCGGGGGACGGGGACGATCGGCGGGAGGCGTTCGGTCCGCTCCGCCCCCTCCACCCGCGCCGCCAGCGCGGCCACGGTGGGCGCGTCGAAGAGGGCGCTCAAGGGGAGCTCCACCCCCAGCCCGTCGCGGACGCGGGTGATGACCTGCGCCGCCCGGAGGGAGTGGCCGCCCAGGTCGAAGAACGAGTCCTCCACCCCCACGCGCTCCACCCCCAGCACCTCGGCCCACACCTCCGCCAGCCGCGCCTCGGTGTCGCTGCGCGGCGCCACGTACCCCGCGTCGTCGCCCCGCCCGAACTCCGGCGTGGGGAGCGCGACCCGGTCGACCTTCCCGTTGGGGAGGCGGGGGAAGGCGTCGAGGAAGACGACCGCCGAGGGGACCATGTACTCCGGGAGGCGCTCGGCCACCCAGGCGCGCGCGCCCTGCGGGTCGATCCGGTCGGCCACCACGTACGCCGCCAGCCGCCGGTCGCCCGTGGCGTCCTCGCGGGCCACCACGACGGCGTCGTGGACGGCGGGGTGCGCCAGGAGGACGGCCTCCACCTCGCCCAGCTCCACCCGGAAGCCGCGGACCTTCACCTGGTGGTCGACCCGCCCCAGGCAGTCGAGCTCGCCGTCCGGGAGGATCCGCCCCAGGTCGCCCACGCGGTACATCCGCCCCCCCGGCTCGCCGAAGGGGCAGGGGAGGTACTTCTCGGCCGTCATCGCCGGCCGCCCCAGGTAGCCGCGGGCCAGCCCCGTCCCCGAGAGGTACACCTCCCCCGCCTCGCCGCCGGCGACCGGGCGGAAGCCCTCGTCGAGGAGGTGGATCCGCGTCCCCGTCACCGCGCGCCCCACCGTCGGCTCGCGCTCCCCGTCGCGGGGGACGAGGAGGGCCGTCGAGTAGGTGGTGTCCTCGGTGGGGCCGTAGAGGTTGAAGACCCGCTCCACGTGGCCGAGCGCGTAGAGCCCGCGGGCCAGCGCGCCCTTGAGGGGCTCGCCCCCCAGGTTCACCGTCCGCACCGAGCGGGGGAGCCCGCCCGAGCGGAGGAGCTCGGCGGCGGCCGAGGGGACGGTGTTGACCAGCGTCACCTCGTCGCGCGCCGGGAGGGAGGGGAGCGCGAGGGCGTTCTCGGCCATCACGACCTTCCCGCCCACGGCCAGGGTGTGGAAGAGCTCGAAGACGTGCATGTCGAAGCAGACCGAGGTCGACCCCAGGACCGCGGCGCACTCCTCCGGCGTCCACGTCCGGCGGCACCAGGCCAGGAGGGCGGTGGCGCTCCGGTGCTCGATCTGCACCCCCTTGGGGCGCCCGGTGGAGCCCGAGGTGTAGATCAGGTACGCCAGGTTCTCGGCGTCCGCGCGGCCGGCCGGGCGCGTGTCGCGCTCCAGGGCGATGGCGTCGCGGTCGGCGTCGATCCAGAGCGTCTCGCCCCGGTGCCCCTCCAGGAGGGGGCGGAAGCGGGTCTGCGACACCAGGAGGGGGGCGCGGGCGTCGTCGAGCGTCGCGGCGATCCGCTCGCGGGGGTAGTGGGGGTCGAGGGGGACGTACGCCGCCCCCGCCTTGAGGATGCCGAGGAGGCCGACGACCAGCTCGGCCGAGCGCTCCAGGCAGACGCCCACCCGCACCTCCGGCCCCGCGCCGCGGCGCAGCAGCGCGTGCGCCAGCCGGTTGGCCCGCGCCTCCAGCTCGCCGTAGGTCAGCGTCACCGCGCCGTCGACGACCGCCGGGGCGTCCGGCGCCACCGCCGCCCGCGCCTCGAAGGGGTGGTGCACGCACGCCGTCCGGCCCCGCTCCGCCCCGACCCGCTCCGCCGCACCGGCGTCCATCGTCTCTATGACCTTCATGTCTCCCACCTGGGAATCGGGCTGAAAAGAGGGCGGAGGACGCGCGTCTTCCCCGTCCGGGGGCGGGTGGGGAGCGGCGTGGCCGCCGCTCCCCTCCTCGTCCGCCCGCGGCGCCGCCGGCCGTCAGTCGTGCGACGCCGCCGCCACCGCCGCCTCGTCGCGCGCCGACGGGACGGGCGGGGTGAAGCTCCAGAGCGCCGTCCCGTCCGCCTCGTACGACAGCGCCGACGTCTCGCCGAAGCGGTGGACCCCCTCGCCCGGCTCGGTCAGCGAGAGGCGGAGCCAGAGGACCCCCTCCAGCGCCTCCTCGTCGGGGACGAGGCGGAGGGCGGCGCCGGGGCCGCGGAGGACGGTCTCGCCATCCTCCTCCTCGGCGCTCCAGTCGAGCGCCGTCATCGTCGCCGCCACCTGCTGGACGCGCTCGCCGCGGAGGCGCACCGCCACCTCGACGATGTCCTTGAAGCGGTGCCCGGGCGACGGCGGCGCGCCCATGGCGGCGTCGAAGTACGCGCTCCGGTACAGCTCGCCGTTGGGGCCCACCGGGGCGCCGATGGCGTCGTAGTACTCGGCGAACGACTCGTCGAGGGTGACCAGGAAGGGGGATTCCTCGCCGAAGTCGGGCTCCACCATGTGGTAGGCGGGCGGGGCCTCCTCCTTGGGCTGCCCCGGCTTGGCGCGGCGGACCAGCTCGTAGTCGACCGGCGTGGCCGCCACCGCCTCGAGGCGGCGGCGGACCTCGGCGATCACCCCCGGCGTCTGGAAGGTGAAGACCAGCCCCGAGGTGAGCCCGGGGAAGGAGGGGAGCGCCGCGTCGAAGAGCTGCACCGCCGTGTTGTGCCCGGCCACGATGCAGCTCGTGTAGGTGCCGGCGTACGACGAGACGGCCTCCTTCACCTTCACGCGCCCCAGCTCCTCGCGGAGGGCGCCGGAGGCGAGGATGTCGCGGTAGGCGTCGCCGTCGAGCATCACGATCACGTGGTCGAGGAGCGGCGTCTCGGGGGTCGCCGAGACGGGAGCGGGCGGAGTGTGCGGCATGGTCCGGAAGTCCTGGGTTGAGATCGGAAGACGTTGGGAAGCCCCGGGCGGCCGCCTCAGAACGCGGCCGGGAGCGACTTGAGCACGCGGAGCGACACCGCCGGGTTCCACTCGGCCACCCCCGACGCCCGCAGGTTCGGGAGGCGGCGGAAGAGGGTGTCGATGGCCACCTCGCCCTCCACGCGCGCCAGCGGCCCGCCGAGGCAGAAGTGGATCCCCACCCCGAAGGCGTCGTGCGCCTTCCCCCGGCGGGTGATGTCGAGGCGGTCGGGGTCGGGGAAGGCCTCGGGGTCGCGGTTGGCGGCGGCGAGGACGGCCAGCACCGAGTCGCCCGCGCGGATCACGTGGCCGTCGATCTCCACGTCCTCGATGGCGTTCCGGTTGGTCATCTGCACCGGGCTCTCGTAGCGGAGGAACTCGTCGACCGCCGGGCGGAGGAGCGAGGGGTCGGCCATGAAGAGCGCCCGCTGGTCCGGGTTCTGGAGGAGGGCGTGGATCCCGCTCCCGATGAGCCCGGTGGTGGTCTCGAAGCCGGCGCCCGCCACGAAGATGAAGCAGACGTTGGCCATCAGCTCGTCCTCGGAGATCTCGCCGGTCTCGTCGCACGCCTTCACCAGGAGGGTCATGACGTCGTCCTGGGGGCGGCGGCGGCGCTCGGCGATCAGGTCGCCCAGGTACTCGCGGGTGGTGGCGACGGCGTCGCCCGCGCGCCGCCACGTCTCGTCGCTGGTCTTGAGGTCGACCGCCTGGAAGGCGCGCGACGCCGCCGAGAGGATCGGCCGCCCCTCCTCGGGGACGCCCAGGATCTCGGAGATGACCGTCACCGGGAGGGGGAAGGCGTACTCGGAGATCCCCTCAATCTCCCCCCTGTCGATCACCCGGTCGATCAGCTCGTTGGCGATCTCGGCGATGCGGCCGCGCGCCCGCTCCGCAGCGATCGGCGAGAACGGGGCGCGCAGCAGGTTGCGGATCCGGGTGTGGTCGGGCGGGTCGCGGTGGACGATGAACTTCCGCGCCAGCTCCATGAACGGGCGCGCCACCTCGGGGACCGGCGGGGCGGCGGCGGGCGGCGCCTCGCCCTCGTAGTTCACCTGGCGGCGCGCCTTCCCCAGCCGCGGGTCCTTGAGCGCCGACACCACGTCGGCGTGGCGGAAGAGGTACCAGGCGCCCGGGTACCCGGCGAGCCCGGAGACCCCCCAGTGGATGGGCTCGCGCTCGCGGTAGCGGTGGTAGACCGGGTGCGGGTCGGCCCGGAGCTCGGGGAACGAAGGGTCGAAGGGCTCCAGGCCCGCCTCGGCGGACGGGAGGGTGACCGTGGGGGCTGACGTGCTTGCCATCCGCCTCTTTCTCACTTTCTGCCAGGTGTGCGTACGACGGCGAACCCCGGCCTC
>DATACF010000683.1:0-2999 GCA_036259235.1 Longimicrobium sp.
CCGCGCGGGGCGTCGCTTCGCGCACCGAAGGCGGGAAAACGCACGGAGTCCTTGCTCCGGCCACGGAGCGCGCGTATCCTGACGTTCGCAACCCGCCCGGCCACGCTCTTTCGCCTCCGCCTCCCCGGCGCCGCTGCACGCAGTCCCGGCACGAGCGTTGCCGCGCCCGTCGAGGCCGTCGTCTGTTTCTATCGGACGCACCCGAAAGACCCACGGGCCGGACCCCCCGCCGGCCCCGCCCCACCCTCCCACCCGAAAGGATTCCCATGCGGAGGCCGTCCGTCGTACGCACCCTGCTGTTGCTCGTCTTCACCCTCCTCGCCGCCCCCTTGAGCGCCCAGGAGACCGGCGCCGTCGCCGGGACCGTGCGCGACGTCAGCGGGATCGCGGGGCTCGCCGGCGTGCGCGTCGAGGCCGTCGCCGCGGACGGGCGGGTGGCCGGGAGGACCACCACCGACTACGAGGGGAACTTCCGCCTCGAGGGGCTCCCCGCCGGCCGCTACACCCTCGTCCTCTCGGGCGAGACGATGGAGACCCGCCGGCTGGAGGCGCGCGTCGACGCCGGGCGCACCGCCACGGTGACCACCGCCATCGCCGCCGGCAACATCGACCTCGACCCGCTGGTGATCTCGGCCTCCAAGCGCCCGGAGAAGGCCACCGAGGCCCCCGCCCGCGTCGAGGTCGTCAACCAGCGCGAGATCGAGGAGCGCCCCGCCGTCACCGTGGCCGACCACGTCAAGGCCGTCCCCGGGGTCGACGTCGCCAGCAACGGGCTGATCCAGAGCAACATCGTGGCGCGCGGCTTCAACAACGTCTTCTCGGGCGCGCTGCTGATGATCACCGACAACCGGATCGCGGCGGTGCCGTCGCTCCGGCTGAACGCGCCCTACATGATCCCCGCCGCCAACGAGGACATCGAGCGGATCGAGGTCGTCCTGGGGCCGGCGGCGGCGCTCTACGGGCCCAACAGCGCCAACGGCGTCCTCCACCTCATCACCCGCTCCCCCTTCGACTCCCCCGGGCTCCAGGTGAGCCTGGCCGGGGGCGAGCGGAACCTGGTGCAGGGCTCGGCCCGCGGCGCGGCGGTGCTCAGCGACCGCTTCGCCGTCAAGCTCTCGGGGCAGTTCCTCCGCGGCGACGACTGGGAGTACACCGACCCGGTCGAGGCCTCCGCCCGCGCGGCGGCGCTCCCCGGCGACCCCAACACCGTCATCGGCCTCCGCGACCCGGAGGTGCAGACGTGGAAGGCCGACGCCCGCGCCGACTGGCGGATGGCCGAGGGCGCCGACGCCATCTTCTCGGCCGGCGTCACCCACGTCGGGAACGCCGTCGAGATGACGGGGCTGGGCGCGGCGCAGGCGCAGGACTGGCGCTACACCTACGGCCAGGCGCGCTTCCGCTGGAACCGCCTCTTCGCGCAGGCGTTCGCCAACTTCTCGGACGCGGGCGACACCTACCTCCTCCGCACCGGGCAGCCGATCGTCGACCGGAGCCGGATCTACGTGGGGCAGGTCCAGCACGGCTTCGCGCTCGGCGACGGGCGGCAGAACTTCACCTACGGCGTCGACCTCCAGCGCACCGAGCCGAAGACGGACAGCACCATCCTGGGGCGGAACGAGGGGGTCGAGGTCACCGAGCTGGGGGCGTACCTCCAGTCGGAGACGCGGCTGTCGCGGAAGTTCGACTTCGTGGCCGCGGCGCGCGTCGACCGGCACGACTACCTCGACGAGGTGGTCTTCTCGCCGCGGGCGGCGATCGTCTTCAAGCCGCTCCCGTCGCACTCGTTCCGGCTGACCTACAACCGCGCCTTCGAGACGCCGAGCAGCAACAACCTCTTCCTCGACCTGGAGGCGGCGCGGCTCTCCCCCTTCCTGGCGGTGCGGACGGTGGGCGTCCCGGAGGAGGGGCTCTCCTTCCGGCGCGACTGCGCGGGCGGGGTGGCGAACCTGTGCATGCGCAGCGGGCTGGCCCCGGGCGCGGGATACATCCCGGCCAACGCGACGGCCATGTGGGACGCGGTCGTGCAGATCCTCCAGCAGACGCAGGGGGTCGACCTCTCCGGCCTCCCCAGGCCGGGGCCGACGGACGTGCAGACGGTGCTCCGGCTCCTGAACCCCACCACGCAGACCTTCACCGACGTCTCGGCCGACGGGGTCACCGACATCGCCCCGCTGGAGCCGACGACGTCGGACACCTGGGAGGTGGGGTACCGCGGGCTCTTCCAGAACCGCTTCCTCCTCTCGCTCGACGTCTACCGGACGCGGAAGGAGAACTTCATCGGCCCGCTGATCGTCGAGACGCCCAGCGTCTTCTTCGAGCCCACGTCGCTGGCCGCGTACCTGGGGCAGTTCCTCCCCGCGCAGCAGGCGGCGCTGCTGGCCGCGGGGATCGGCGGGATCTCGGGGTCGGCGGAGGTGCGGGGGATTCCGGTCGGGACGGTGACCCCGGACAATCCGCTGACGGCGAGCGGCGACCTGGTCCTCACCTACCGCAACTTCGGCGAGCTGGACCTGTGGGGGAGCGACTTCGCGGCCGAGTTCATCCTCAACCGGCGCTTCTCGCTGGCGGGGACGTACTCGTGGGTGAGCAAGAACTTCTTCAGCGCCGAGGAGGTGGGCGGGCTCACCGACGTGGCGCTCAACTCGCCGCAGCAGAAGGGCTCGGTGAGCGGCGTCTGGCGCGACGACCCGTGGAACGCGGAGCTCCGGGTGCGCCACGTGGACGGCTTCGACATGAACTCGGGCGTCTACGTCGGCACCGTCGACTCGTACACGCCCATCGACGCCACCCTCGGCTACCGGATCCCCTTCACCCGCGGCGACGCCACGCTCTCGGTGAGCGCGCAGAACCTCTTCGACGAGCGCCACGCCCAGTTCGTCGGCGCGCCGGAGATCGGCCGGATGGTCATCACCCGCATCACCTACACCTTCTGACCGCGGCGTCGTAGCCGGATCGGAAGCGGAAAAAGCGGCGCGGGGCCGGGCATCCATCGCCCGGCC
>DATACF010000684.1:0-8606 GCA_036259235.1 Longimicrobium sp.
CGGCGGGGGCGACCGTGACGCTTCCGTGACAACCCATCCTCCGGCGTGATCGTACAAGCTTTCGCGGGCGCGGGTCCTTCCGGCCGCGCCGACTCTCTCGAAATCGACCTGAACGACGTGACCTCCGCACCTCCGACCCTCCGCCGCGCCGCCGCCCTCGCGCTCGCCCTCGCCGCCTTCGCCGCGCGCGGGGCGAACGCGCAGACGCCGATCGACCCGGCGCTGGCCGCGGCCACCTTCGACACGGCGTGGGCCACCATCCACCGCTCGCACTTCGACAGCACCTTCGGAGGGCTGAGCTGGACGGGGGTGCGCGACGAGCTGCGCCCGCGGGCGGCGGCGGCGAAGACGAACGAGGCGCTCCGCGAGGTCCTCGGGGAGATGGTGGGGCGGCTGGGGCTCTCGCACTTCGGCGTCATCCCGGGCGACGCGCAGGCCGCGCTCGACGCGGAGGGCGAGGAGGACGACGGGCCCGCGGACGCCCCGCCCGGCGAGACGGGGATGGAGGTGCGGCTGGTGGGAGAGCGCTTCCTGGTGACCCGCGTCCTCCCCGGCTCGGCCGCCGACGCCGCGGGGATCCGGCCCGGGTGGGCCATCGAGGCCGTGGGCGACCGCGAGAGCGCCGCGCTCCTGAAGGTGGTGGGGACGCTCCCGGGAGCGGAGGAGCCCCGCAAGCGCCAGCTCTACGGGTGGACGGCCATCCGGGCGCGCCTCGACGGGCGCGCCGGGGCCGTGCGCCGCATCCGCTTCGAGGACGGCGCGGGGGCGCGGCGGACGGTGGCGCTCACGCTCGGCCCCGCCTCGGGGACGGTGACCAAGTACGGGAACCTCCCCGCCATCGTCGTCCGCGCCGAGCGCGAGCGGCGCCCCCTCCCGGGCGGGGGTACGGCGGGGGTCATCCGCTTCAACTACTGGATGCCGACGGTGATCCGCGAGATGGACGCGGCGGTCGACGAGCTCCGCGACACCGACGGGATCGTCGTCGACCTGCGGGGGAACGTGGGCGGCGTGGGGTTCATGGCCGCCGGGTACGCGGGGCACTTCATCGACCGCCCCGACACCCTGGCGACGCTGGTGACGCGGGAGAACCGGCTCTACTACATCGTCAACCCGCGCCGGGTCAACGCCCGCGCCGAGGCCGTGCGCCCCTTCGCGGGGCCGGTGGCGGTGCTGGTCGACCCCGTCTCGGTGAGCACCTCCGAGTTCTTCGCCGGGGGGCTGCAGAAGCTGGGGCGCGCCCGCGTCTTCGGCGAGACGAGCGCCGGGCAGGCGCTCCCGGCGTTCGCCAAGCGGCTGCCGAACGGCGACGTCCTCATGCACGCCGTCGCCGACTTCACCGGCCCCGGCGGCGAGCGCTTCGAGGGCGCGGGCGTCGTCCCCGACGAGCCCGCGCCGCCCACCCGCGAGGCGCTCCTGGCCGGGGGCGACCCCGCGCTCGACGCCGCGCTCCGGTGGATCGCGAGCCAGAAGAAGGACCGCGCGCCGGCGCGGTGAGGTCCTGAACGCGCGAACCCGCCCGGCGCGGACGCGGCACCGTCGTCTTCGTTTTACCGCAGAACTCAAGGAGATCCGAGCATGAAGTCCATCCGTCGCAGCGCGGGGCTGGCCGCCCTGGCCCTCTTCGCCGCCCTCCCGGCCTCGGCGCAGGAGCTCCCCCCGGCGAAGCAGATCGTCGACCGCTACGTCGAGGCCATCGGCGGCCGCGCGGCGCTGGCGAAGCTGAACACCCGGCACTCGGTGGTCGAGATGTCGATGCCGGCCATGGGGATGAGCATGACCGTCGAGATGTTCCAGGCCCGCCCCAACAAGATGTTCTCCAGGATGGAGATGCAGGGGATGAGCTTCACCTCGGGGTACGACGGCCAGGTGGCGTGGTCGAACAACCCGATGCAGGGGCCGCGGCTCCTGGAGGGCGCCGAGATGGCGCAGACGCTCCAGCAGGCCGACTTCGACGCCAGCATGGACTACGCGAAGAGCTTCCCCACCATGGAGACGGTGGGGCGGCGCGAGGTGGCGGGGCGGCCGTGCTGGAACGTGCGGATGGTGCACACCTCGGGGATCGAGATGCACAACTGCTACGACGTCGACAGCGGGCTCCTCATCGGGGCGTCGGCGAAGCAGGTGTCGGCGATGGGCGAGGTGGAGGCCAACCTGGTCTTCTCCGACTACCAGGTCTTCGACGGGGTCAGGATGGCCACGAAGACGACGACCTCGATGATGGGGCAGGAGATGACGGCGACGCTCAAGTCCGTCACTCACGGGCCGGTCGACCCGGCGGTCTTCGAGCTCCCGGCCGAGATCAAGGCGCTCGTCGCGCAGCGGCCGCGGCAGTAAGTCGGCTGGTTTTGTAAGCGAAGAAAGGCGCGGGGGCGGCTGGGCTGCTCTCGCGCCTTTCCTTTGCTTCCTCGCTGGGCACTGGGCACTTGTAACTGCGAACTACGTCTTTGGGCATGTCCCCGCTGCGCGGGGCCGGGCTGCGGGCTGCGTAGGAAACGATACTACCGTTTCCAACGCAGCGAAGCCCCTGGCGGACTCCACGCATTCCGCCGCATCGGTTCCGATCGCGATCCCCTTCGCATTCCCCTCCGCCAGGGTCTTCGCCCTTCGGGCCCGCATCCCTCATGCAACGGCGCGGCCCGCCGCCGACGTCGTCGTGGCGCACCCTCCCTCGCGCCGCGCGGTTTTGGCGCAGTTGGCCGCCCATGGTGCGCGGGCGCCTTCGCCCTCATGTTTCTCCACCCACCGCGAGCCCCGGCCCCACTCTCCCCCCTCTCCCAGGGGTTGGGAGAGGGGGCCGGGGGGTGAGGGCCGACGATCCCGCGGACGCGCGCCGCGGCCATTCGCACTCCACCGATTCCATCACCGATGATCGAGCTGGACGGGCTGGGGAAGGCGTACGGCGGCCTGCAGGCGGTGAGGGACCTCTCCCTCGCCGTGGCCCCGGGCGAGGTGTACGCGCTCCTGGGGGCCAACGGGGCGGGGAAGACCACCGCGCTCCGCTGCCTGGCCACCCTCCTGGCGCCCACCTCGGGGACGGCGCGGATCGCCGGGTTCGACGTCCGCGCGCAGCCGCTGGAGGTGCGGCGGCGGCTGGGGTTCCTCGCCGCCTCCATGGGGCTCTACGGCCGCCTCTCGGCGCGCGAGCTCCTGCGCTACTTCGCCAACCTCAACGGCATCCACGGCGCCGAGGCCGAGGCGCGGGTCGAGGACGGGGTCGAGCGCTTCGGGCTGGGGGAGTTCGCCGACCGGCTCTGCGGGAAGCTCTCGACGGGTCAGCGGCAGCGCGTCTCCATCGCCCGCGCGGTGGTCCACGACCCGCCCGCGCTCGTCCTCGACGAGCCCACGCTGGGGCTCGACGTCCTCTCCGGCGAGGCCATCTACCGCTTCGTCGAGCACGCCCGCGAGCGGGGGCGGGCCGTCATCTTCAGCACCCACCAGATGAGCGAGGTCGAGCTCCTCGCCGACCGCGTCGGGATCATCGCCGCCGGCCGCCTCGTGGTCGAGGGCACCGTCGACGAGATCGTCGCCCGCGCCGGCGAGCCCAACCTGGCGCGCGCCTTCCTCCGCATCGTCCGGGAGGCCGCGTGAACTGGGGCACGGTCCGCACCGTCCTCGCCAAGGAGCTGAAGGAGACGCTCCGCGACCGGCGGACGATGTTCATGATGCTCGTCATCCCCACCCTCCTCTATCCGCTGATGATGGTGGGGGTCGAGCAGCTCACCCTCTTCGGCCGCCGCCAGCTCGGCGAGCGCCCCGCCGTCGTCGCCGTCCGCGGCGCCGACCCGGCCACCCTCGCCTTCTTCGCCGCCGACACCGCCCTCCGCCTCGCCCCCGCCGACAGCGCCACCGTCGAGGCGGTCCGCGCCGGGGGCGTGGAGGCGGCCGTCCTCTTCGCGCCGGACGGGGGCGGGGGCGCCTCGCGCGAGGCCCGCGTCCTCTACGAGGCCACCGACGACCGCTCGCAGCGCGCCTCCGAGCTGGCCGGGGCGCGGCTGGAGGCGTGGGGCGACACCCTCCTGGCGCGCCGCCTGGCGGGGGCGGGGCTCCCGGCCACCTTCGCCCGCCCCCTGGTCGTCGCCGACTCGTCGGTGGCCTCGGCCGAGGAGACGGGGGGGTACGCGCTGGGGCGCTTCCTCCCCGTCCTCCTCATCCTCATGACGCTGCTCGGGACCTTCTACCCGGCCATCGACCTGGCGGCGGGGGAGAAGGAGCGGGGGACGCTGGAGACGCTGCTGACCGCCCCGGTCCCGGCGCGCGAGATCGTGGCGGGGAAGTTCGCGGCCGTTGCGGCCATCGGGATGGCGGCGGCGGTGGTGAACCTGGCCAGCATGCTCCTCACCTTCCAGTCCGGCGTCTTCCGCTTCGCGCGGGAGTCGGGGCTGCGCTTCACCCTCCCCCTCGACTCGGCGCTCCTGGTCCTCCTGGGGCTCGTCCCCCTGTCGGTCCTCTTCGCGGCGCTCTTCCTGGGGATCGCGGTGCGGTCGCAGAGCTTCAAGGAGGCGCAGAACGCGCTGACCCCCGTGCAGCTGGCGAGCACGCTTCCCGTCTTCGTCGTCTCGCTTCCGGGGATCGAGTTCAACGCGCTCCTGGCCGCCGTCCCCGTGGCGGGGCTGGCGCTCATGTTCCGCGAGCTGATGGCGGGGACGGCCACCCTCGTCCCCACGCTGGTGGCCTTCGGGGCGACGGTCCTCTACGCCGCCCTCGCCCTCCACTTCGCGGCGCGGGCCTTCGGGCGCGAGGAGGTCCTCTTCGGGAGCGGCTCGGGCGAGACGGCGCGGGGCGACTGGCGGGGGCGGCTCCAGGCGTGGCGGAGCTCCGCGCGCGGAATCCCGCTCCCCTCCGAGGGGATGGCGTTCATCGCCGTGGTCGCGGTCCTCTACTTCCACTTCGGCGGCCGGCTCCAGGCGGCGCTGGGGGAGACGGGGCTGCTGCTCAGCCAGTGGGGGCTCCTGGCCCTCCCCGCCGTCCTCTTCGCGGTCGCGGGGCCGTATGATGCGCGGCGGACGCTGGGCCTGCGGGCGCCGTCGGGGCGGACGCTCCTGGGAGCGCTCCTGGTGGCGCTCGGCGGGATGCCGGTCGGGTGGGCGCTGGGGTGGCTGCAGCTCCAGTACTTCGAGCTCCCGCAGCGGCTGGTGGAGGCGCTCCTCCAGCTGACGACGGCGCCGGACGCGTCGCGCCTGGCGTGGCTCCTCTTCCTGGTGGCGGTGACGCCCGCGGTGTGCGAGGAGCTGGTCTTCCGCGGCGTCTTCCAGGGCTCGCTCTCGCGCGAGCTCCCGGCGTGGCGGGCGGTGGCGGCGTCGGCGCTGGTCTTCGGCCTCTTCCACGTCTCCACCGAGACGGCCATCCGGTTGCTGCCGACGGCGTGGATCGGGGTGCTGATGGCGACGGTGGTCTGGCGCGCGCGCTCGGTGTTCGCCAGCATGGTGATGCACGCGGTGAACAACGGGCTCTCGGTGGTGATCGTCTCCACCCCGGCGCTGGGCGCGTGGCTCCTCCCGGAGGGGAGCCCCAACTGGGCGCTCGTCGCCGTCGCCCCGCTCCTGATCGCCGCCGGCTTCCGTCTCCTCCCCCGCCACGCCTCGGCGCCGGACGACGGAACGGCAAAGGCATGACTCTCACAGGGGCACAGAGGGCACAGGGGGGCTTCCGCTCACGATCGAAGTTCCCCCCGTGTCCCCTGTGCCCCCTGTGAGAGGCCATGGGAGAGCGTGAACCGCATCGGCGGCCGAGGAATCGCGCGAGAACCAGGACTCAGGACTTTCCCAGGAGGCTCACGTGGGCATGGTGGCGGCGGTGGTCTTGATCCGGAGCGTGCCGGGCGACGTGCCCGCGCTGGCGCGGCGGATCGCGGGGATCGACGGGGTGGCCGAGGTCTACTCGGTCTCGGGCGAGTACGACCTGATCGCCATCGTGCGCGTCAGCGAGTACGAGCGCATCGCCGAGATCGTGACCGAGGAGATCGCGCAGGTGCAGGGGATCGAGCGGACCAACACCCTCACCGCCTTCCGGGTCTACAGCAAGCAGGACCTGGGCGCGGCATGGGACATGTTCGACTGAAGCCCCGCTCCCGTGATCCGGGACGGAACGGCGCCGGGGCCGGAGGACACAGCGTCCTCCGGCCCCGGTGCTCGTTCGTGCCCCGCGCCTCAGCAGGCGGGCGCGTTCCAGGCGGTGTCGATGTGGCGGCTGACCGTCTTGACCACGCCGTTGGCGTCGGTGACGGTGACCTCGAGGTCCATGGCGGCGCTGATGCTCTCGCCCGACCAGTAGCGGCCGTTCTCGGTGCCGCTCCCGCCCGAGGCCTCCCAGTCGTAGGTGTAGGGGCTGGTGCCGCCGCTCACGCTCGCGCTGTAGTAGCAGGTGGTGAAGCGGGGGATCAGGCCGGGCCCGTTGATCGTCACGGTGAGCCCGGGGTTCACCGTCACGCCCGTGCTCCCCGTCACCCCGCCCGAGGAGGCGTAGATGGTGACGCTCCCCGCCGCGATCGCTGTGATCTGCCCGGTCGACGACACCGTGGCCACGCCCGTGTTCGACGAGCTCCAGGTGAAGGTGGCGTTGGAGATGAACGCGTTGTTCTGGTCGTACGCGTACGCGTTGCACTGGCTCGTCTGCCCGGCGGTCATGGGGCTGGGGCAGTTCACGGTCACCGAGGCCACGTAGAGCGAGGGCCCCGAGCCCTCCGCGCTCAGCAGGGTGCGGCCGTCGGCGCAGCCGGCCAGGGCCAGGGGAAGGGCCGCGAGCAGGAAACCGGGAGACATGCGCATGGGATCCTCCAGGGTGGGAGTGCGGGGATCTCTCGCGAGGGTGCGAAAGGAGCGCGGTCCGCAGTGTAGTCTCGGAAACGTTACGGCGCAATACGCACTTTGTCTCCGCCGGACGGTGGCTCCCGCCGCCCCGTTCCGCCCGCGGCGCAACCTTCGGGGGCGGCGCGTGGTACTTTACCCCGTCCCGGGCAAGGGTTTAAGTTGGTGGCTCACCCCGAGCGCCAGGCGTTTCCGCCCGTCCCCCCTCATCGCGGTACCCCATGTTCCCCGTCCTCTTCGAGATCGGCTCCTTCCAGGTGACCTCGTTCGGCGTCTTCATGGCGCTGGCGTTCCTGTCGGCCGCCTGGGTGGCCGCGCACGAGCTGCGGCGGAAGGGGGAGGACGGCGAGGTGGCGTGGGACCTGGCCGGGTACGCGGCGGTCTTCGGGATCGTGGGCGCCAAGATCTACTACCTCCTCCTCCACTTCCCCGAGACGGTGGCCGACCCCCGCGGGACGATCCTCTCGCGCTCGGGGCTGGTGTGGTACGGGGGCTTCATCCTGGCGGCGCTGGCCGTGGCGTGGCGGGTGCACCGCCTCAAGCTCCCGGTGCTCAAGTACGCCGACGCCGTCGCCCCCGCGATGGCGCTGGGGTACGCGGTGGGGCGCGTGGGGTGCTTCGGCGTGGGCGACGACTACGGGGCGCCCACGACGCTCCCCTGGGGCGTCGCCTTCCCCGAGGGGGCGCCGCCGAGCACCGCCGCCAACCTCCGCGCCTTCGGGGTCGACGTCCCGGCGAGCGTCCCGGACGGCCAGGTGCTGGCGGTGCACCCCACGCAGCTGTACGAGACGGGGATGTCGCTGGTCATCTTCCTCGTCCTCTGGCGCCTCCGCGACCGCTTCGCCACGCCGGGGGTGATGTGGTTCACCTGGCTGGCGCTGGCCGGGGTGGAGCGCTTCGTCGTCGAGATCTTCCGCGCCAAGGACGACCGCCTCCTGGGCGTCTTCTCGGTGGCGCAGCTGATCAGCCTCCTCCTGGTCGTCTTCGGCGCCTCCGCCGCGCTGGTGCTCTCGCGCCGGGCGTCGGCGGCGCCGGCCGCCCGCGTGGCCGTGGCCTGACGACACCGCCCTCCGGCGCGGTCCGCCTACGCCGCCGCGCCGTCCCTCCTCCCCGATCCCCCACCCATCATGCCGAAGCTCCGCCCCTTCCTCGCCGCCCTTCTCCTCGCCCTCGGCGCCGCCGCGCCCGCGCTGGCGCAGCGGGGCGTGGTGGTCGACTCGGCCGCCCGCGTGCGCGTCAAGCAGGCCGAGGTGGGCACCGTCGTCGGCGCGCTCCTGGCGGCCGACTCGCTGTCGCTGACGCTCGACCCCGCGGCGGGGGGGATGGGGTCGTCGCTCCTGATCCCGGTGGCGGACGTGCGGCGGATGGACGTGAGCCTGGGGGTGCGGACGCCGTCGCAGGGGGCGTGGCGGGGGCTCAAGAAGGGGTTCCTGACCGGCGTCGTCCTGAGCGGGGCGATCATCGCCGCCGCGGCCATCGAGGACGAGCAGGACCCCTGCGGCGACTGCTTCTTCAACGCGACCCTCAGCGCGGTGATCATCAGCGTCCCGCTGACGGGCGCCACCACCCTGCTGGGGACGGTGTGGGGCGCCGCCGCGCCGGGCGAGCGGTGGCGGCGGGTGCAGCCGCCGGTGTACGTGGCCCCGGCGCCCTGACGTCACCCCGCCCGCCGAAGCTCCCTGCGACGAAAGGGAGGTGTCTTGACGACGTGCTTCGTCACCCTCCATTTCGACCCGCTGCGGTGGTGACCGGACGGCGGTGATCGACGGTGGGGAAAACGAGACCGGGGGCGCTCCGTTCAGG
>DATACF010000685.1:0-2436 GCA_036259235.1 Longimicrobium sp.
GTCGCCCACGACGGGAAACCGGGGCCCGGAAAGGACTGGCCGCCGCGTCCCGGCCGCCCTACCTTCACCCCGCGTCCTCCGGCGGCACAAGCGGCCCCGCGCCGGTGTACTCCTGCGTTCGCGCGCCCGGCCGTCCGGCCCGGCGCGCCCTCTTTGCCCGATTCCCATCCGTCCCATGAGCGAGACCCACCCCGTGGCCGGCGGCCCCGGACAGCGCCGCGTCACCGTCGACGACGCCCTGCAGCGCCTCCCCGGCCCGGACGGCAGGCTCTTCGCGAAGGTGCTGGAGCACGGGACCCTCGAGGTCGAGATCTACGCCCCCGTGGGCGAAGACCTCCAGCAGCCGCACGCGCGCGACGAGGTCTACGCCGTCATCTCGGGGTCCGGGTGGTTCGTCAACGGCGAGAAGCGTCACCGCTTCGGCCCCGGCGACGTCCTCTTCGTCCCCGCGGGGGTCGTCCACCGCTTCGAGGACTTCGACGACGACTTCGCCACCTGGGTCTTCTTCTACGGCCCCGAGGGCGGCGAGCGCCCCGGCGAGGGGTAGGGCGGAGACGCGGAACTTTTTGCCGCGCAAGCGGTTGCAGGAAGACGGAAGATCCGGGGCGCGGTCCCGGGGCGTACTTCGAATCCAGGCGTTTCAACAGCCGGGCGGGCGGCGGCGTCATAAGGAACGGGGCGGGGACGTTCCCGTTCCGGCGGGATCGCGACGGGCGGAAAGCGGGACGAGCGGCACGCGGCGGCGCGAGGGCGCAGCCGGGGTGGTCCGCGCGCACGATTTTGAGCGCAGGGAAGGACTTGCGATGCGAGAGAAGAACGGCGCCGGCCGGCGCGACGCGGGACGGAAGGCGGGGCTGAAGCGCTCGGCGCTGGCGGCGGTGCTCCTCCCCGCGCTGGTGGGGGGCTTCATGCTCCAGGGCGCGGGGAGCCAGGGGCCGCGCCTCTTCCAGGAGGTCGTCGACCGCGTCGCCGCCTTCGGCGTCGACTCGGTCTCCGACGAGCGCCTCTACGAGCTCGCCGCGCGCGGGCTCCTGAAGCGGATCGGCGACCCGTACGCCGACCTCTTCTCGCCCCAGCAGCTCGCCGAGTTCCAGCGCGAGAACCTCCGCAACGGCTACGGCGGGATGGGGATGCTGGTGGAGCTGGTGCGCGACACCGCCGTGGTGATGCGCGTCTACCCCCAGACCCCCGCCGAGGGCGCCGGGGTGCGCGTCGGCGACCGCATCGTCGAGGTCGACGGGCGCCGCGTCACCGGGATGTCGCTCGACAGCGTCACCTCGCGCCTCCTGGGGCCCCAGGGGAGCACCGTCCGCGTCTCGCTGATGCGCCGCGGCGCCGCCCAGCCGGTCCGCGTCGAGGCCCGGCGGGCCATCGTGCACATCCCGGTGGTCCCCTACGCGCTGATGCTCGACGGCGGCGTCGGCTACGTCCCCCTCGACCGCTTCAGCGAGACCAGCGCCGAGGAGCTCTACCGCGCCGTCGCCTCCCTCCGGAAGCAGGGCGCCCGCGCCTTCATCGTCGATCTGCGCGGCAACGGCGGCGGGAGCCTCGAGCAGTCGATCCGGATCAGCAACGCCTTCGTCAAGCGCGGCGACGAGATCCTCCGCGTCGTCTACCGCAACGCCCCCACCGAGGTCTACCGCGCCGCGCAGGAGCCGCTGCTGGGCGAGGAGCCCGTGGTGGTGCTGACCGACGAGGGGAGCGCCAGCGCCTCCGAGATCGTCGCCGGGGCGCTCCAGGACCACGACCGCGCCGTCGTGGTGGGGACCACCTCGTTCGGGAAGGGGCTGGTGCAGGACCTCTTCCGCCTCGACGGCGGGTGGGCGCTCAAGCTCACCACGGGGAAGTGGTACACCCCCAGCGGCCGCTCCATCCAGCGCGAGCGCGCCCTCGACGACGAGGGCGGCTTCATGGCCGCCGACACCACCCCGCCCTCCGACTCGGCGCTCGCCGCCCGCCCGGTCTTCCGCTCCGACGCGGGGCGGGTGGTCTACGGCGGCGGCGGGATCACCCCCGACCTGGTGGTGCGCCCCGACACCCTCACCGGCGCCGAGAGAGAGCTGGCGCGGGCGCTGGGCGCGCGCGCCGCCGACGCCAACGAGGTGATCTCCGAGCTCACCCTGGAGCTCAGCCGGAGCGCCGCCCCGGACTTCCGCTCGACCCCCGCCTGGCGCGAGACGCTGTACGCGCGGCTCGCCAAGGAGGGCGTCGCCATCGAGCGCGCCCGCTACGACGCGGGCGCCGCCCTGGTCGACCGGATGCTGGAGGGGCGCGTCTCCACCCTCGCCTTCGGCGACAGCGCCGCCTTCCGCCGCGCCGCGCCGCAGGACGCCCAGCTCCAGGCCGCGCTCCGCCTCCTCCGCGGGGCGCGCACCCAGGCCGAGGCCTTCGCCCGCGTCCCCCGCGCCCCCGCCGCCCTCCCGGCGGCGGTGGCCG
>DATACF010000686.1:0-8172 GCA_036259235.1 Longimicrobium sp.
CGGCCGCCTCGGCCGCGACGAGCGCCCCGGGCATCAGCGCGTCCGCCGCCACCACGTCCGGCCGCTCCGCCTCGATCGCCCGCCGCGTCTCCTCGGCCACGACCCTCGCCGGGCCGAAGGCGACGCGGTCGAAGGTGCGCCGGAGCGCGCCCACCGGCGTCCACGCCGCCGCGTCGCCGATCAGGTCCTCCGTCCGGCTCTCCCGCGTGAAGTGCCGGGCGAAGGGGACGAAGCGCGCCCCCGCCTCCTCCACGGCCCCGCGCAGGCACGGCTCCGCCAGGACGCGCACGTCGTGGCCGCGCGCCGCCAGCCGCCGGGCCAGGCCGAGCACCGGGGGGACGTTGCCGCCCCCCTCGAAGGTCACGAACAGGTAGGCGCGCGGGGCCGTCATGGGAGCCTCGGGGGGCGGGGGAGGGCGAGGAGGCCGTCCACCAGCGCGCGGAGCGCCGCCGCCGTCTCCCCGGCGGAGCGGCCCAGGTCGCGCCGGAGGAGCTTCCAGGCGTAGAGATCGGTGGCCGCCACGAAGGCGTCGAGGCGGGTCTCGCGGTCCGCGCCGTCGGATGGTGGGAGCCAGGGGCCGAAGACGCGGGCGCACCACGCCCGGTGCGCCGCGCGTCCCGCCGCGGCAATGGCCTTCGCCTCCGCCACCGTCTCCTCCACCGCAAGCGTGCGGAGGACGGCGTCGCCGTCGCGCTCGTAGTGCGCGAGGAGGACCTCCAGCGCCCCGTCCACGTCGCCGGGCGCCACCTGGCCGCGCTCGGCGTCGATCCCCGCCGCGTCGGCCGCGATGCACGCCGCGATCACCCCCTCCCGCGAGCCGAAGCGCCGGATCACCGTCCGGGTCGACACCCCCGCGCGTGCGGCGATGTCGGCCAGCGTGATCTCGTCGATCGGCCGCTCCCGCCAGAGCGCGGCCGCCGCGGCGAGGATCCCGCGCCCCGTCCGGGCCGCCGCCTCGGCCCGTGCCGTCATCCGGTACTCCCGGGTGGAGGATCGCTGTTTCATGTCACATACGATGACGCGAAATCGGGGCGGCGTCAAGCGGCTCGATCCCTCCCTCTGTGTCCCCTGTGCCCCCCCGTGAGAGTCACAAGCGGACTCCGCCGGACGGTAAAAGAACGGATGAGGCGCGACCAAGTTGTTCGATGAAGGGGTTTTAGGCGTCGTCGTCCATCCCAGTCACTTGCGCGCCGGGGCGGGGGCGTATAGATTAGTCTCGTCTTGAGAACGACCGTCGCGAAGCCGTTGTGCGACGGTGACCGGGCCGCTACGTTGGGCGCCCCGACTCACTCGCTCCCGAGGTGGAACGTTGATCCAGGTCGCCGACACGCTGCGGACCCCGCTCGAGTACGCCCGCCTCTCCCGCGAGGAGCTGGCGGAGCGCATCCGGCGGCGCAAGGAGGAGCTCAACGCCGTCATCCTGGGGCACAACTACCAGCGCGTGGAGATCCAGGAGGTCAGCGACTACCTGGGCGACTCGCTGGGGCTCTCGCAGGAGGCGGCGAAGACCGGCGCGGACGTCATCGTCTTCTGCGGCGTGCACTTCATGGCCGAGACGGCGAAGATCCTCTCGCCGGAGAAGCAGGTGCTGATGCCCGACCTGCGGGCCGGGTGCCCCATGGCCGACTTCGTCACCGGCGACGCCCTTCGCCGCCTCAAGGCGCGCTACCCGGGCGCGGTGGTGGTGGCGTACGTCAACTCCACCGCCGAGGTCAAGGCCGAGTCGGACATCTGCTGCACCTCGGCCAACGCGGTGCAGGTGGTCGACTCCATCCCGGCCGACCGGACGATCCTCTTCGTCCCCGACCGCAACCTGGCGAAGTACGCGGCCGACAAGAGCGGGCGCCCGTACGTCGTCGCCGGGCGCGAGGGGGTGGGCGAGGTGGCGCCGGGGAGCATCGTGGCGTGGGACGGCTACTGCTACGTCCACGACGACCTCGTCCTCGACGAGCTGGCCGAGGCGAAGAAGCGGCACCCGCGGGCGCTGGTGGTCATCCACCCCGAGGCCCGCGCCGACCTCCTGGCCCAGGCCGACTTCGTGGCGTCCACCGCGAAGATGGTCGACATCGCCGAGGAGCACGACGAGCTGATCATCGGCACCGAGCGCGGGCTCATCGACCGGCTGAAGTCGCGCTTCCCCGAGAAGACGCTGGTCCCCCTCTCGGGCGCGGCCATCTGCGGGAACATGAAGGTCAACACCCTGGCCAAGCTGGCCTGGTGCCTCGACCACCAGCAGCACGAGATCGTCCTCGACGAGGACGTCCGCGCCCGCGCCGAGACCTCGCTCCGCCGCATGCTCGACCTCTCCGGCGGGTGGCGCGCCCCCACGGACGAGGAGGCCGCGCTGGAGGCGGCTGGGATCAACAAGCCGGGGTGCGGCTGCGCCTGAGGTCGCACGCGGCGGTCCGGCGGAGTAGAATGAAAGGGCGCGGGAGCCACACGGCTCCCGCGCCCTTATCGTCTTCTCACCATCACCCAGGAGCCCCGGCCGTGTCCCACTCCCTGACCCTGGCGACCCTCCCCGGCACCTTCGCCGTCGCGCGGCTGGCGGCGGACGCGCCGGTGCCCGGCTGGGCGTGGACGGGCGAGCTCGCCTCCGTGACGCGCACCCGCGAGGAGCTGTCGATCATCTGCGACGACGCCGCGGTGCCGGCCGGGGTGGCGGTCGAGCCGGGGTACCGCTGCCTCCGCGTGGCGGGGACGCTGGTGCTGGGGCTCACGGGGATCTTCGCCGCGCTCACCGTACCCCTGGCCGCCGCGGGGATCCCCATCTTCGCCTTCAGCACCTTCGACACCGACTGGATCATGGTGAAGGCCGAGAACCTCGACCGCGCCGCCGAGGCGCTGCGGGCGGCGGGGCACATCGTCACCTAGCCTGAACCTACCGTTCGACGCTTGATCGACGACAAGAAGTAGATCGTGACGCAGGGCCGTTGGGGCCCGCCGTTTGACGGTCGACCGGTGCAGGTCATACGTTTCGTGACGCTTAAGCGCACGAAGACCTGCTTCGTCCGCTGACGGCATACTCCCAACAGTCAGAGGTATCGGCATGCGGAAGCTGAAGCTGCACCCGGAGGACCTGCGCGTCGCGTCGTTCCAGATCTCGAATCCGCGGCAGGGGCGGGGCACCGTGCAGGGAATGGAAGTCGGGAATCCCGACGAGTATCAGGACTCCGAAGTTACCGCGTGCCTTTGTGACACGGTGACGAGTTGGCCCACGTACGCGGACCCCCGCTGCAAGACGAACCTGGATTGCTGATGACCCTGGGTGCCCGTTGAACCTGGATCGCTCCACGTTCGCCAGGCACCGAGGAAGGGCAGCCTATCCGCCCAAAGCCCGATCATACGAACGAAGCCGCCGCCCGGGAATAGCTCCCGGGCGGCGGCTTTCGTTGGCGGCCGATCTTCCAGCCGATCTCCGACCGATCTCCCGACGCGCGTCAGGCGGCGCCGGTGAGGACGCACTCGCGGACCACCCACCCCTGGCCGGTGAGGCGCAGGGTGCAGTGGAAGAACTCGGCGAGTCGGCCGTTGATGTGGAAGCCGGCGTCGAGCTCGGCCGTGCGGCCCGTGACGACCGGGTCGCGGAGGAAGAACCACTGGGCGGGGCCGCCCGTGGGGTTGTAGGTGTCGCCGGTGACGCTGACGGTGCAGTGCGAGAGCGGCACCACCGGGGGCGTGCGCCCGGCGAAGCGGTCGAGGAGCTCGGCCGAGGGGTCGTCGTCGTTCTCGCCGACCGAGACGCAGTAGGCGTCGAAGCCGGCGGCGCCCTTGTTGTCGATCAGCCAGGTGAGCGTGGCGGCCTGCACGTCGATGGGGTTCACGACGGGGGCGCGGTCGGCTTCGTCCAGCCGCGCCTCGGCGGGCGCCGCCAGCGGCGCCGACTCGCAAGCCCAGGCGACGCTCGCCAGCAGGAGCGCGGCGGCGGCACGGGTGAGGGTCTTCATGGTCTGTTGCTCAGGGTGCATCGGTGGGGAAAAGGTGGGCGGCGGCGGGCCGCAGGATCTTCCGCCGCCGCCCGGGCGCGATGGGCGGCCCCCTTCCCATGAAAGCCGCGCCACCGCTTGTACATCACTCCCCGGACCGTCCAACACCGGCCGGGTTGGGCACACCGTTTCGCAACCGGTGGACCGCGCCCGGCGCCCGCGCGGTCCGTCGTCCGAAGTCGTTATCCTGTAACGCTTTGCTGGCGATGCGGGAAACGGGTGGGGCGCGGGTGGTACGCCGCGCCTGGGGCGCTGGTGGGGCAGGGTGGGGCGTCGCCTCCGCACCCGGAGCGGCGGTTGCCTCCGTCAAGGGCGCGTGCGAAGTTGCCCCGCTGGGAAGACGTTTTCTTCGGAAGGAGCGACGGACGATGGCGGAGGGACTGCTGCCGGTGGGGAGCGAGGCGCCCGTGTTCGAGGCGGCGACCTCGGACGGGGGCCGGGTGTCGCTGGCCGAGCTGCGCGGAAAGAGCGCGGTGCTGCTGATGTTCTACCCCCAGGACGACACGCCGGGGTGCACCCGGCAGATGTGCGCCGCGCGCGACGAGGGCGCCGACTACGCCGCGGCCGGGGTGGCGCGCTTCGGGGTCAACCCCGGGGGCCTGGAGAGCCACCGCGACTTCGTGGAGAAGTACGGCCTCGACTTCCCCCTGATCGTCGACCAGGACGCCGAGATCGCCTCGGCGTACGGCGTCCTCCGCCCGGAGGGCGGGGTGGGGCGGGCGACGTACCTGATCGATCGCGACGGCCGGATCGCCTACGCGGCCGAGGGGGCGCACGGGGCGGCCGAGGTGCTGGAGGCGCTCCGTGGCTGAGGCGCGCGGGAAGGGCGAGGCGGCGGTGCGCGCCTTCACCGGCGGGGTCTTCGCCGAGAACTGTTACCTCGTCACCTGCGCGCGGACGAACGCGGCCATCCTGGTCGACCCCGGCGCGGCGACGCCCGAGATGCTGGCCGAGGCGCGGCGGCTGGAGGCGCGCGTGGAGGCCATCGTCCTCACCCACGCGCACCTCGACCACGTGGAGGGGCTGGCGCGGGCGAAGCGCGAGACGGGCGCCCCCATCTACCTCCACCCCGACGACGCGCGCCTCTACGAGGCCGCGCCGATGCAGGCGCAGTGGTTCGGGGTGACGCTCGAGCCCCTCCCGCCGGTGGACCATGCGCTCGTCGTGGGGGAGTCGATCCGCTTCGGCGAGTGCGAGCTGGCGGTCCGCTTCGCGCCGGGGCACGCGCCGGGGCACGTGGTGCTGGTGGGCGACGGGATGGCGCTGGTGGGCGACGTGATCTTCAACGGCTCCATCGGCCGCACCGACCTCCCGGGCGGCGACTTCGCGACGCTGATGCGCTCCATCCGCGAGGAGGTGATGACGCTCCCCGACGAGACGACGCTCTACACCGGGCACGGGCCGGAGACGACCGTCGGCCACGAGCGCGTGAGCAACCCGTTCCTGATCGGCAACTTCGGGGGGAGCCAGTTCGCCTGAAGCGGGTTCGGACGAAGCGGGCGCGGCGTTGACGGTGCCCGTGCCCGCGTCTATCTTCGCCCCCCGCTTTCCCCCAGGACCGGAGCCGTTCGACTTGACCCTTCCCGCGCGCGTCGCCGTCCTCGTCTCGGGCGGCGGGACCAACCTGCAGGCGCTCTTCGACCGCTTCCACGGCGAGCCGTCGCCGGCCGCGCGGGTGGAGCTGGTGGTCGCCTCGCGCGCGGGGGTGGGCGCGCTGGAGCGGGCGGCGCGGGCGGGGGTGGAGGCCGTCGTCCTCGACGTGCGGGAGACGGGGCCCGAGGCGCTGGCCGCCCGGATGCTGGAGGCGATGGAGCGGCACCGGATCGACCTCGTCGTCCTGGCCGGCTACCTCCAGCTCGTCCCGCTGGCGGTCGTCGAGCGCTTCCGGGGGCGGATGATCAACATCCACCCGGCGCTCCTCCCCGGCTTCGGGGGGAAGGGGATGTACGGGCTCCGCGTCCACCGGGCGGTGATCGAATCCGGGGCGCGCGTCTCGGGGGCGACGGTGCACCTGGTGAGCGACCGGTACGACGAGGGCGCCATCCTGGCCCAGTGGCCCGTCCCCGTCCTCCCCGGCGACACCCCCGAGGCGCTGGCCGCGCGGGTGCTGGCGACCGAGCACGTCCTCCTCCCCGCCTGCGTCGAGGCGCTGGCCCGCGGCGAGGGCCCGCCCGCGCCGCCGGAGGGCCCGCTCTGCTTCGACCTCGCGCCCTCCGCCGCGCCCGCGGCCGGCTCGGTGCGCGCGACGATGGCGGCGGCGCCGTTCGAGCCGGGCGGCGAAGCGGCGTCGTAGGCTGGCTGGACCCGATGTGAGATCCCCGGCCGCAACGCCTTTCTCCGCAAGGGGATCGGCGTCGCGGTCTCGACCTGTTTCACGGCGCGGAGGATCGATTCCGCCCCGCTTCCCGACGAGATCCCGACGATGCCCAGGGCACTGCTGAGCGTTTCCGACAAGGACGGCCTCCTTCCCTTCGCGCGCTCGCTCGCGGAGCGGGGATGGACGCTCCTCTCCACCGGCGGCACCGCGCGCGCGCTCCGCGAGGCGGGGCTGGCGGTCACCGAGGTGAGCGAGGTCACCGGCCACCCGGAGATGATGGACGGGCGGGTGAAGACGCTGCACCCCGCCGTCCACGCCGGGCTTCTGGGCCGTCGCGCCAACGCCGACGACGCGGAGCAGATGAAGGCGCAGGGGTACGACTGGATCGACCTCGTCGCCGTCAACCTCTACCCCTTCCGCGAGACCGTCGCGAAGCCGGGCGTCACGCTGGAGGAGGCGATCGAGAACATCGACATCGGCGGCCCGTCGATGCTCCGCTCCGCCGCCAAGAACCACGAGAGCGTCTGGGTCGTCGTCGACCCGGCGGACTACGAGCGTGTCCTCGCCGCGCTCGACGGCTCGGACGACGAAGGCCGCGCCCTCCGCCGCGCGCTGGCGGTGAAGGTCTACGGGCACACGTCGGAGTACGACCGTGCCATCACCGACTACCTGTCGCGCGCGTCGTCGCCCGAAGCGGGATCGGCCGAACCGTCGTCTTCCGACGCGTTCCCGCCGGAGATGCGGCTCGTGGTGACGAAGGTGCAGGACCTCCGCTACGGCGAGAACCCGGACCAGCGGGCGGCGTTCTACGCCGACGCGGGGGCGGCGGGCGGGCTCCCGGCCATGCGGCAGCTGCACGGGAAGGAGCTGTCGTTCAACAACCTGATCGACGTCGACGCGGCGGTCTTCGCCATCGGCGCGTGGGGCGGGGGCGACCTGGCGGCGTGCGCCATCATCAAGCACACCACGCCCTGCGGGATCGCCGTCGGCCGCGACGCCGCCGAGGCGTACGCGAAGGCGCTCTCGACCGACCCGACGAGCGCGTTCGGGTCGGTGATCGCCTTCAACCGCGAGGTGAGCGAGCAGGCGGCCGTCCTCCTCCGCCCCAACTTCGTGGAGGCCATCGTCGCCCCGTCGTTCCACGAGACGGCGCTCAAGCTGCTGAGCGAGAAGAAGAACATCCGCCTGATCACGCTCCCCCTGGCCGACGGGGCGGGGGGCGAGCTCGACTTCAAGCGCGTCCGCGGCGGCTTCGTGGTGCAGGACCGGCTGTCGATGCGCTTCCCCGAGGACGGGTGGAAGACGGTGACCAGGCGGGCGCCGACGGCGGAGGAGATGGACGACCTGCGCTTCGCCTGGCGCGCGGTGGCGTCGGTGAAGTCGAACGCCATCCTCCTGGCGCGCGGGGGGATGGCGCTGGGGATCGGGGCGGGGCAGATGAGCCGCGTCGACTCCTCCCGGATCGCGGTGATGAAGGCGCGCGAGAACGGCTTCGACCTGGCCGGCGCCGCCCTCGCCTCCGACGCCTTCTTCCCCTTCCGCGACGGCGGCGACGCCGCCGCCGAGGCGGGGGTGCGCGCCATCGTCCAGCCCGGCGGCTCGGTGCGCGACGAGGAGGTCGTCGCCGCCGCCGACGCGCACGGGATCGCGATGGTGTTCACGGGGCGGCGGCTGTTCAGGCACTGAGAAGAAGAAGTCCTGAGTCCTGAGTCCTGAGTAAGTCCTGAGCGCCGAGTGCGTGATCGCGCCGACTGTCATTCCGAGCGGCGCCGCGTCACCGGAATTTTCTCGCGCTGAAGCCGGGCGGCGCCCGAGGAATCTACTCCGCGAGCCGCGAGGCCGGCCCTCGGGCGCGAAGCCGGCCTCGCC
>DATACF010000687.1:0-2156 GCA_036259235.1 Longimicrobium sp.
CCCCCCCCCCCCCCGCGCTCTGTTTCGGCGAGCCGGCGGGCGGAGACGGATGTTTGGTTGCGGGGGCGGGGCGGACGACCGATACTCCGGCTCGGAAAAGCGGCCCCGGCGACCCAGGAGGCGTGGATGGCGGAGGCGACGGAGGAGGCGCGGGAGCGCGCGGACTTCCCCGTGGAGGTGGAGCTCCCCGAGGGGAGCGGGACGCGCGTCTGGAGGTACGGGAAGCTCCCGGCGACCACGGCCGTCCGGGTCCGGATCGTCGCCGCCGACTCGGACGAGGCGCGGCGCCTGGCCGCCGAGCTCGGCGACGGCCTCGACCAGGCGCTCAAGGAGACCTCGCCCGAGGTCGAGCGCGCCGACGGCGCCGTCGCGAGCCCGGCCGGCGAGACCGTCCTCCACGTGCTGGTCGTGGTGGGCGACGGCGTCACGCCCATCCCCGAGTCGCCCTTCCTCACCGGGTGGGCGGCGGGCGGGGATGACCACCTCGTCCTCCCCCTCCTCCCGCGCGACGCCGTCCCTCCGGCGCTCCTCCCGGAGTCGTTGAGCCTCTTCAACGCGGGCTTCTGGACCGACCGCATCGGCGAGCAGGTGGACGCCGTCCTGGCGCTGGCGGGGCTCGCGCCCGAGGAGCGGCGGATCTTCGTCAGCTACCGCCAGAAGGAGGCGCGCGAGCTGGCCGACCAGCTCTTCGAGGCGCTGTCGTGGCGGCACTTCGACGTCTTCCTCGACCGCGTCAGCATCGAGCCGGGGGTCCAGTTCCAGCGCCGCCTCTTCGACGAGCTGGCGGAGCGGGCGATGGTGGTGATCCTGGAGACGAAGGGAATCCTGGACTCGCGGTGGGTCGTCGACGAGCTCAACTTCGCGAAGAAGTACGAGCTGGGGCGCCTGGCCCTCCACCCGGACGGCGGGACGATGGTCCCCCTCCTGGACGACGAGTTCCGGGAGGCGGTCCCCGAGGCGGACTTCGACGGGGAGGGGAAGCGCCTGACCGCCGCGGCGCTGAAGCGGGTGGTGCGCCGGATCGTGCGCGAGCACACGCGCGCCCACGCCCGGCGGACCTACGCGCTGCGCGCGGACCTGCGCGAGGCGCTGGCCCGCTTCGGGGTGGCGGACGTCCGGGTGGACGCCAACGGCCACCTCCACGCGCGCTCGGCGGCGTCGCCGGAGCAGCGCTACGTGGTGGCGGTGACGCCGCGGCTGGCCGAGCTCGACGACTTCCGCCGCGCGCACGGCACCTGCGAGCCGGAGCCGTGCCCCACCGGCGTGATCGTCGCCCCCACCCTCCCCGGCGAGCCCGCGCGGCTCCAGCGCACCGAGTGGCTGGCGAAGCGGAGCGGGATCAAGGTCCGCGACGCCGGCCAGATCGTCGCGCTCGCCGAGGAGATCGCCCGGGGCGCCGCCCTCACCTGAAGGCCGACCGATGCCGCTTCTCGAGGGAGTCTCCCTTTTCCTTTCCGCCAGCGTCCCCTCGCCGGCGCGCGCGGAGGAGTTCAACCGCGTCCCGCACGCGCAGGTGGAGATCGAGGGCGCGGTGGTCGCCCTCGCCCGCGCCGTCCTTTCGGAGGGCGGGCGGCTGGTCTTCGGCGGCCACCCGTCCATCTCGCCGCTGGTGGCCAGCGTGGCGGGCGAGTACGCGGGCGACGGGGGGGAAGGGGCCCGCGTCGTCATCCACCAGCTCGAGGCGTTCCGTACGCAGCTGGTGGACGCGACGGTGGAGATGGCGAAGATGGGGTGGGCCGAAATCCGCTGGCACCCGGTTCATCCCTCCGAGCAGGGCCACCGCCCGGAGCCGGGGAAGCCGCCCTTCCCCGAGAGCCTGCGGCGGATGCGCCAGGTCCTCCTGGCCGAGACGGGCGACCTGGCGGCGATGGTGTGCGTCGGCGGGATGGAAGGGGTGATCCAGGAGGCGGTCCTCTTCCGCGACCGCGTCGAGGGTACGCGCCCCTGCTTCGCCGTCCACCGGAGTGGCGGGGCGGCGAAGATCCTGGCCGAGCGCGAGCGCGAGTGGGTGCGCGCCATCGACGACGAGGTCCTCGGCCCCGACGACGGCGCGGCGGGGCGGCGCTACGTCCCCTATCCGTTGATCATGCAGATGCTGGTGCGCGAGATCGCGCGGTCGCGATAGACGATCTTCGAAAACGAACGTAGCCGCGGCG
>DATACF010000688.1:0-14306 GCA_036259235.1 Longimicrobium sp.
CGGCGGGCCCCCAGCGGTCGAGCGCCGCCACCAGCGCGCGGAGGTCGGCGGCGGTGTGGCGGGCGCGCTCGCGGAAGTCGTCGCTCCAGGGGAGGACGCCGTCGCGGTAGGCGCGGGCGGCGTCCTCCAGCCGCTCGGCGACCGCGGCCACCTCGTCGGCGCCCGCGAGCTGCCCGCCGCCGCGCACCCCGCGCGCCAGGCGGAAGAGCTCGACGGCGTCGGGGGCGTCGGGGCGCGCCAGGAGCGCGTCGAGGCGGTCCAGGAACTCGCCGGCTTCCTGGGCGAAGTACTCGCTCAGCGGCTGCGACATAGGGCTCAGGGAAGGGGGCGGAGGCGGGCGCGCCGGACGATCTCGGCCATCTCGCGGGTGGCCCGCTCGAGGCCGGTGAAGACGGCGCGGCTGATGATGGAGTGGCCGATGTTCAGCTCCTCGATCTCCTCGACGGCGGCCACCGGGGTCACGTTCTCGTAGGTGAGCCCGTGCCCCGCGTGCACCGCGAGGCCCACCGAGCGCCCCAGCGCCGCCGCGCGGCGGAGGCGGGCGAGCTGCGCCGCTCTCTCGGCGCCGCGGGCGAGGGCGTACTCGCCGGTGTGGAGCTCGACGGCCTCGGCGCCCAGGTCGGCCGAGGCGCGGACGGCGTCGGGGTCGGGGTCGATGAAGAGCGACGCGCGGATCCCGGCGCCCTGGAGGCGGCGGACGGCCTCGCCCAGCCAGCGGCGCGCGGCGTCGCTCCCGAGCGCGACGCCGCCCTCGGTGGTGACCTCCTCGCGCCGCTCGGGGACGAGCGTGGCCTGCATCGGCTTCCAGCCTTCCGCCAGCGCCAGGACGTCGGAGGCGGCGGCCAGCTCCAGGTTCACCACCGTGCGGGCCGTCTTCATCAGGAGGTCGACGTCGCGGTCCTGGATGTGGCGGCGGTCCTCGCGCAGGTGCACGGTGATCCCGTCGGCGCCCCCCAGCTCGCAGAGGACGGCGGCGCGCACCGGGTCGGGCTCGTCGGTGCCGCGCGCCTGCCGCACCGTGGCGACGTGGTCGATGTTGACGTAGAGCCTCAAGGCCGTCGGGTGCGAAGAGTACGAGAGTACGGAAGTACGGAGTACGAAAGTACGTCCTTCGACTCACTCCGCTTCCGAGAGCAGCGATTCCAGGCGTTCCGCGGCGCCGGCGTCGAGGCCGCGCGCTTCGGCGAGCGCCAGGGCCTCGCGGCCGAGCAGGGAATATAAGGAGCGGTCGGCGCCGGACAACCGCGCCAGGTGCAGCGCCACCGTCTCCACGTCGCCGCGGGCGACGGGGCCGGTGAGCGCGGCGGCCGGTCCGCGGGCGGCGACGTTCTCCACCGCCCCGGCGGCGAGGGCGGCCAGCGCGGGGCCCGCGTCCTCCTCCTCGACCCCCGCCTGGGCCATCAGCCGCTCGGCCACGGAGAGGAGCGCCACGGCGTAGTTCGAGGCGAAGACGGCCGCCGCGTGGTAGAGCGCCTTCCCTCCCGGACGGATGGCGAGCGGGCGTCCGCCGCACGCGGCCACCAGCCGGAGCGCCAGGTCGCGCGCGGCGCCGCCGCCCTCGACGCCGAAGGTGGCGCCGTGGAGCCGGTCGGCCCCTTCGACCGGGTCGGCGATGGCCGCGAGGGCGTGGAGGCCGCCGACGGCGTGGCCGCGCTCCGCCAGGGGGGCGAGGAGGTCGAGGGAGCGGCTCCCGCTGGCGTGGAGGACGGGGACGGCGGGGTCGAGACCGGCCTTCGCGAGGGCGGCGACGACGTCGGTGATGGCGCCGTCGGGGACGGCGATCAGGAGGCCGGTGAGGCGATCGGGGACGGGGGCGAGGCCGGGGTGGTAGCGGGCGATGGGGCCGGGATCGCGGAAGAGCGGATGGTCCGGCGCGTGCTCCCGGCGGCCCGAATAGACCAGCGCCTCCACCGCGTGGGCGCGGTGGAGGCGGAGGCCCAGCGCCAGGCCGAGGCGGCCGGCGCCGACGATCCAGAGGCGGTCGCGCGCGGCGGGGTCCGTCACCCGCCGGTCACCTCGACGCCGCGGCTCCGCAGCCGCCCCACCGCCGCGGTGGGGAGGCGGGCGCGGAGGTGGATCTCGGCGCCCCGGTCCTCGCGCTCCAGCACCTCGCCCTCGCGGTAGATCTCGGCCAGGAGCCCGCCCTGCTCCGACGAGAGGGTGAGGTGCACGTCGGGGCGCACCTTCCGCACCTCCTCCAGGAGGAGCTCGCGGAGGGGCTCCATCCCGCCGGGCTCGACGGTGGAGACGAAGACGGCGCGGTGCGCGTACCCGCGCGAGCGCTCGCGGAGCGCCTCCTCCTCGGCGTGGGTGAGGCGGTCGGTCTTGTTGAAGACCAGCACCGTGGGGTGCTCGCGGAGCTGGAGGTCCGAGAGCACTTCGTCCACCACCTCCTTCTGCTCCTCCCACCCGGGGTGCGAGGAGTCGACGACGTGGAGGAGGAGGTCGGCCTCGCCCGCTTCCTCGAGGGTGGCGCGGAAGGAGGCCACCAGGTGGTGCGGGAGCTTGCGGATGAAGCCGACGGTGTCGGTCAGCAGGACCTCCTGCCCCTCGCCCACGTCCACGGCGCGCGTGGTGGGGTCGAGGGTGGCGAAGAGGCGGTCCTCGACGAACACCTCGGACCCCGACATCCCGCGGAGGATGGACGACTTCCCGGCGTTGGTGTAGCCGACGAGCGCCGCCCGCATCACCTCCTCGCGCCCCTTCCGCTGCACGGCGCGGTGCCGGGCCACGCGCTCCAGCTCGTCCTTGAGGCGGGCGATGCGGATGTCGATGAGGCGCCGGTCGGTCTCCAGCTGCGTCTCGCCGGGGCCGCGCATCCCCACGCCGCCGCGGATGCGCGAGAGGTGGGCCCACATCCGCGTCAGGCGGGGACGCAGGTACTGGAGCTGCGCCAGCTCCACCTGGGCGCGGGCCTCGGCGCTGCGGGCGCGGGTGGCGAAGATGTCGAGGATCAGCTCGGCGCGGTCCATCACCCGCGCGCCGGTGGCCTGCTCGAGGTTGCGCCCCTGCGCCGGCGAGAGCTCGTCGTCGAAGAGGATCAGCGTGGCGCCGTCGCCCTCGATCTGCGTCTTCAGCTCCTCGGCCTTCCCCTCGCCGATGTAGAAGCGCGGGTGCGGGCGGTCGAGCCGCTGCACCAGCTGCCCCACCACGTCGACCCCCGCGGTGTCGGCCAGGCGCTCCAGCTCCACCAGGTGCTCCTCGGTGACCTGCGACGGCTCGCCCTTGGGCGGCGCCCCCACCAGGATCGCCCGCTCCCGCGGGACCTCCAGCTCGATCAGCTTCGTGGTAATCGTCGGATTCTCCGAAAGAATTTTATGCGTGCCCCCGCCGGTCTCTCCGTATCGCACGCATCACCGCCCGCACACCCCGGACCGTCGCGTCACGCCAGCTACGGAACGCGCGCGGTCGGGCCGGGGACAGGATCGCCGAACTCCTTCGCCGTCTCGATCCAGAGCGCGATCGCCTCCTCCGCGTTCCGGAGCGCGTCCGCGCGGGTCGTGCCGTGCGTCCTGCACCCGGGCAGGTCGGGAACGTCGGCGATGAAGACGTGGTCCCGCTCGCTCCAGACGACGACGATCTCGTGCTTGCTCACGCGCACCGCCTCCATGCGTCCAGGGCTCACGCGACGTTCAGCCGCCGCCTGGGCTCGGGGACTTCTCGACCGCGCTTTCTCGCGACGCGAATCCAGAGATCGATCGCCTCCTGCGCGTTCGCCAGCGCCTCCTCGCGCGTGTCGCCGTGCGCCATGCACCCCGGCAGCTCCGGAACATCGGCAATGAAAGCCTCGTCGTCGTCGCTCCAGTAGATGTCGACTTCATACCTCGTCATCGGGCCCTCCCTCGGCGAGACGATACTTCAGGATGAGCTTCCTGACCTGGCGCATCTGGTACGGCTTCGCATCCTTTCCGAATCGCATCCGCTGGATGTTCACCTGCTCGTCCACACCATCGAGCGTGAACATGTGATGGCCGGCATTGATTTCCTCCTCGAACCCCAGCCGCAGGAGAACGTAGCGTAGATCTTCGAACGCGAAGCTCCGATCGGCGTTTCCACCGAGGAGCTTCTCCAGGAGCTTCTCGAGCTTGCTCATCCCGTCCCGCCGCGCGGAGCGGTGGGGCGAGAATACCAGCGCAGCTTTATCGTAGCGCTCTCGCCGGGTAAATCCAACCTCTCGGCGACATCGGGGCAGCGCTCGCCACGAACCGAACCCGTCATCCTCCCTCCCGGTGCAAGTGGACGTTGTGCACACGGGCGGCAAGATACACCTATCTGGACAAAACGCTACACCCCCGCGAGCTCCTCCCCCACGCGCTCCCACGCCTCGTACGCGGCGGCCAGCTCGGCCCGGGCGGCGTCGCGCTCGGCGGCGAGGGAGCGGGAGCGGGCGGCGTCGGCGCCGGGCGTGTAGAGGGCGGGGTCGGCGAGGGCGGCCTCGATCCCGGCGATGCGGGTCTCCAGCGTCCCGATCCGCTCCTCCAGCCGCGCCAGCTCCTGCTCGCGGCGGCGGAGCTCGTTCTTCGACAGGCCGGCGGACGGCTTCGCATCCGAAGCGGCGGCGGCGGCGGCGGACTTCGTCTCGGACGACTTCGCGGCGGCGGCGGCCTGCGCCTCGGCCTGGCGGCGGGCGGCCCACTCCCGCCAGTCGTCGAAGCCGCCGGGGTAGTCGTCGAAGCGGCCGTCGTTCCAGCTCCAGACGCGCGTGGCGGTGCCGGAGAGGAAGGCGCGGTCGTGGGAGATCAGCACCACCGTCCCGTCGTACCCCTGGAGCGCCTCCTCCAGCACCTCGCGGCTCTCCAGGTCGAGGTGGTTGGTCGGCTCGTCGAGGAGCAACAGGTTGGCGCGCTGGAGGGTGATCTTCGCCAGCGCCACCCGCGCCTGCTCGCCGCCGGAGAGCCCGCCCACCTTCGCCTCCACCTCGTCGCCGCTGAAGAGGAAGCGGCCCAGGTGGCTCCGCAGCTCGGGCATGGTGATCCGCGGCACCGCGTCCGCCACCTCCTGCCGGATCGACTTCGCGGGGTCGAGGTGGGTGAAGTCCTGCCGGTAGTAGGCGCGCACCACCCCGGCGCCGACCGTCACCGAGCCGCCGTCCGCGCCCGCCTCCCCCGCCAGCACGCGCATCAGCGTCGACTTCCCGCACCCGTTGGGGCCGACGATGGCGATCACCTCGCCCCGCGACACCTCGGCCGAGAAGGGGGCGAAGAGGACGCGGTCGCCGAACGCGCAACGGACCCTGTCGAGCCGCAGCACCGTCCCCCCGCTTCGAGACGCCTCGCCGAAGCGGAGCCCCATCGCTCGCTCCTCGCCCGCCACCGCCTGCACCCGCTCCATCCGCGAGAGGAGGGTGCGGCGGCTCCTGGCCTGCTTCGTCTTCTGCCCGGCGAGGTTGCGGCGGATGAAGTCCTCGGTGCGGGCGATGTGGGCCTGCTGCTTCTCGTACGCCTTCCGCTGCACCTCGCGCCGCTCCTCGCGCTGGGCGAGGAAGGCGTCGAAGTCGCCGGTGTAGGCGTGCGCCGTCCCCTCCTCCAGGTGGAGGACGTGGTCGGCCAGGCGCTCCAGGAAGACGCGGTCGTGCGAGACGACGAGCACCGTGCCGCGGTAGCCGCGGAGATACTCCTCCAGCCACTCGGTGGAGCGGAGGTCGAGGTGGTTGGTCGGCTCGTCGAGGAGGAGGACGTCGGGCCCGGCGAGGAGGGTCTGGACCAGGCGGAGGCGCCCCAGCTCGCCGCCGCTGAGCGCGCGGACCTCCTTCGCCCACGTCTCCGGCGGAAAGCCCAGCCCCTCCAGCGTGGCCTCGGCGCGGGAATGCATCTCGTAGCCGCCCCGGCGCCGGAACTCCTCGACATGCCGGTCGTACGACGCCAGCAGCCGCTCACCTTCCGGAGAGGCGGCGTCGACGGACGAGAGCGTCTCCAGCTCAGCCGCCAGCCGCCGCTCCATCGCCACCAGGTCGGCGAACGGCTCGAGCGCCGCCTCCGAGACGGTGGCGGCGCTCCGTTCTCCCCGGTTCTGGCGCATGAGGGTGAAGCGGGTGCCCGGGTGGCGCCACACCTCGCCCTCGGTGGGCTCCTCGTCGCCGGTCAGCATCCGGAAGAGGGTGGTCTTCCCCGCCCCGTTGCGGCCGACGACGCCCCAGCGCTCTCCCGCGGCGACGGTGAAGGTGACGCCGCGCAGGACCCACCGGTCCCCGTACTGCTTTCCGGCGCCCTGGAGCCGGACCAGGGTCATCGCAGCCCGGTCGCCAGGTACGTCCCCGTCTTCCGGAAGGGGATCTCGCGCCGCCCCAGCGGGGTGCGGACGTCGACGGTGCCCCGGACGCGGTAGTCGAAGCGCCCGGTGCGGATCACCGACATCGCCGCGCCGCCCAGGTCGCTGAGCGAGAACTCGACGGGGACGGCGATGATGGCCGTCTCGCGCCCGCCGACGGTGATCTCCTCCTCGTACGTCCCCTGCGCGAACGGCACCCAGGTGCTGTCGGCCGCGCCGGTGCCGCGCAGGAAGAGCTCGTAGCGCAGGTCGTCGGCGCGGAGCGAGAAGCGGTTGGGGTTGTCGACGCGGATGTTCGCCAGGAGCGTCCCCCCGCGGAGCCCGATGCTCCCCAGCTCCACCCCCTCCAGCTCGATCTCCGGCTCCGACACCGCGCCGCTGCACCCCGACGCCGCCAGCACCATCGCCGCCAGCGCGGCCGCGAAACGACTCGTCTTCCGCATACGAAAACCTCCTTGGGCAAACGGCGGGACGCACCTCGCGCCCGCCCTGGATCTCACGGCGAAAAGGCCTTTCGGCCCGGCAGACCCTCTCCCTCCGGCGAGAACCGCGCCGCCGCGCCGTCCACCCTCGTTTCGCCGCGACGATGCTGGCGAAAGCGGGGACCGGCGGCGGCGCGCCCCGTCGCTCGCGACCCGTCCGCCGTACCCGCGGGAGGACGGTCGGTCACGGCCGCGGGAGCCGGCTCATCGCCCAGGCGAGCGCCAGGACGAGGACGATGGCGCCCGCGAGGACGGCCAGGAGCGCGCCGATGAAGCGCCCGCCGCGCTCCTTCCGCGGCGCGCGCGGCTCCGGGAGCGGGTCGCGGACGACGACGCCGTCGACCACGAAGTCCGAGGCGTCGTCGAGCGCGTACTCCACCTCCAGCGCGCCGAAGGGCGTCCGCCCGGCCGCCGCCTCGTCCATCCCCCGCAGGCTCGCGCGGAGGAGCTCGACGCCCAGCCGGAGCGCGCCGCGCGGGTTGGCGACGACCGCCGTCTCGTCGAGCCCGCCGTGGAGCTCGAAGCGCACGGCGGCGCCCTCGCGGGGGACGGCCGCGTCGAGCTCGGCCACCAGCGCGCGGACCCGCGCCTCGTCCATCCCCGCGTCGTCGTCCATCGCTCAGTACTCCGGCGGCCGGAGCGACGGCGCGCGGCGCCACCGCTCCCACGCCTCGCCGTCGAGGAGGTACCAGTGGCCGCCCGGCGCCAGGAGGACGCCGCGCCCGCACCACCCGGCCACGAAGTCGAGGTCGTGGCTGGAGAGGAGGACGGCGGCCCCCGCGGCTCGCCGGGCGTCGAGCTCGGCCACCAGCCGCTCGGCCGACGGCCGGTCGAGCCCGTTCAGCGCCTCGTCGAGGAGGATCAGCCGCGGGCGGTGCAGGAGCGCGGCGATCAGCGCCGTCTTCCGCCCCATCCCCTGCGACAGCTCGCGGCAGAGCGTCGCCTCCGCGCCCGCAAGCCCCAGGAGCGTGAGCAGCCGCTCCGTCTCCGGACGCGCCGCCGCGGCGTCGAGCCCCCGCGCTTCGGCGACGAACTCCAGCATCTCGCGGAGGGTCAGCTCGCCGTAGAGGAACGGCTGCTCGGGGACGAAGCCGATACACCCCGCCGCGCCCGCGGGGTCCGAGAAGGGATCGACCCCGCAGAGGCGGATCTCGCCGCGGTCCGGGAGCCGGTCGCCGGTGACGCACCCCAGGAGCGTCGACTTCCCCGCCCCGTTCGACCCCAGGAGCGCCACCGCCTCGCCCGCCCTCACGGCGAAGCTCACGTGGTGGAGCACCGTGCCGCGCCGGTACGCCTTCGTCAGCTCCCGCACCTCCAGCGGGAGCGCCTCCGCATTCGTCATCCCCTCATCTCCCCGCCGCCGCCACGGAAGCCCCCGACGCCAGCGCGGCGACCGCCGCCGCGCCCACCAGCCACCACCACGCCGACGGCGCCGGCACGTTCGCCGCCCACGCCAGCGCCACGGGGATCGCGACGCCGAGCGCCAGCCCGAACGCCGTCGCCCACCGCCCGACCAGCCGGTCCATCATGCGAAGACCGAGCGCGCGGTCGATCCATCGCAGCCGCCCCCGCTCCAGCCGCCCCAGCGCGATCACCGCCGCCGCCTGCGCCAGGAGGAGGAGGGCGCACGCCGCCGTCACCCATCCGCGCACCTCCGGGTCGTCGCCCGCGCGCACCAGGGCGAGGACGGAGAAGATCGCCACCGGCCACACCGCGCGCCCCGCCCAGCGGAAGCGGCGGTCCACCACCACGGCGTCGCGGGCGCGCACCACCCCCGCGCGGCGCGGGAGGACGCGCGCCCACCCCCGCCCGATCACCAGCTCGCTCTCCCCCGCGCCCGGCGGCGGCGCGTACGCCAGCTCCCCCGCGTGCGGCGAGAAGCGCGGCGTCGCCCGCGCGAAGCGGCGGACGGCGAGAGGAATGAGAGGCGTGACGAGGACGATCATCGCCGCCACGCGGAGCGGGAGCGTCCCCGCCGAGATCCCGGCGAGGAGCGCGGCCATCCCTCCGGCGACCACGGGCCAGATCGGCGCGAAGACGAGCGGCGCCGCGTCCACCAGCTCGCGGTCGAGCGCCATCGTCATCGCCAGCAGCCCGGGCCGATAGTTCGGATTCACGGTGGTGTCCGCCGCCCGCGCATGGGCCCACAGCGCCACCGCCCAGGAGACCAATCCGGCGACGGAGGCGACGGCGAGCGGGAGGCCGAGCGGGCTCCCCGTGGCGACGAAGGGGATCAGGGCGACCGCGATCACCCCGAGCGCGAGCGCGAGGAGGCGGAGGGCGCGCAGGAGAAAGCTCGCCCCGCCGGGGACGCCCAGGCGGCGGAGGAAGGCGTCGTCGGCGGGGCGGAAGAGGAGGGGATACGCCTGGAGCGCGACGGGGGCGGAGACGAGGAAGCCGAAGAGGATCCGCCCGTCCCCCGACGCCAGGTCCGGGCGCGCCTGCTCCCCCGCCAGCCAGAGGCCGACAAGGACGAGGACGGCCGGGAGGAGGACGGCCAGCCACGTCCCCAGCCGCGGATGGCGGAAGGGGTCGGCCAGGCGCCGCGCCTCCAGCCGGAGGAGGAGGGAGAGGTGCGACGGCATCACCCGGCGTCGCCCCGCTCCTCCATCCGCTTCGCGAGCTTGGCCTCGAAGCCGCGGTCGGAGGGCTCGTAGAAGCGGAGGTGGGCGATCTCGTCCGGAAGCGCCTGCTGCGGGGTGTAGCCGCCGTCGAAGTCGTGGGCGTACTTGTACCCCTCGCCGTACCCCCACTCCTTCATCAGCGACGTGGGCGCGTTGCGGAGGTGGAGGGGGACGGGGAGGTCCGGGTGCTCGCGGGCGGCCTGCGCCGCGGCGCCGCCGGCCAGGTACGCGCGGTTCGACTTGGGCGCGTTGGCCACGTAGAGGATGGCGTTGTAGAGCGGGAGGAGCCCCTCGGGGTGCCCCAGCCGCTCGTAGGCGAGCATCGCGTTCACCGAGACGATCCCCGCCTGCGGGTCGGCCAGCCCCACGTCCTCGTACGCCGCCGCGATCAGCCGCCGGAAGACCGTCTTGGGGTCCTCGCCCGACTGGATCATCCGGCTCGCCCAGTAGAGCGCCCCGGAGCCCGACGAGCCGCGGAGCGACTTGTGGAAGGCCGAGAGCATCTCGTAGCCCAGCGTGGTGTCGTACCGCGCCGTGCGCTGCTGGAGCGCCTCGCGCACGGCGTCCGCCGTCACCACGCCCCCGCCCCCCGACAGCCGCGCCGCGATCTCCAGCCCCCCCAGCGCCTGCCGCGCGTCGCCGCCGGTGCGCCCCACCAGGAAGTCCTCGGCCTCCGGCTCCAGCGCCACCCGCCCGCCGAGGCCCCGCTCGGGGTCCTGCACCGCGCGGCGGACCACCGCCCGCACGTCCTCCTCCGTCAGCGGCTCCAGGACGAGGACCGTGGCGCGCGAGAGGACGGCCGCGTTGATCTCGAACCCCGGGTGCTCGGTCGTGGCGCCGACGAGCGTCATCAGCCCCGACTCGATCCACGGGAGGAGGAAGTCCTGCTGCCCCTTGTTGAGCCGGTGGATCTCGTCGATGAAGAGGAGCGTCCGCCGCCCCGCCTTCCGCCGCGCCTCGGCCTCCTTCACCACCTCGCGGAGGCGCGGGACGCCCTCGCTGACGGCGTTGAAGGGGACGAAGGTCGTCCCGAGCTGCGCCGCGATCACCCGCCCCAGCGTCGTCTTCCCGCTCCCGGGGGGGCCGTAGAGGATGAGGTTGGGGAGGTGCCCGGCCGCCAGGAGCTTCCGGAGCGTCCCGTCGGGCCCCACGAGCTTCGCCTGGCCCACGATCTCGTCGAGGGTGCGCGGGCGCATCCGCTCGGCCAGCGGCGCGCCCGGCGGCGGCGCGAGGGGCGGCTCGTCGCGCCCGGAGCCCGGCGGCGGGGGGGGAGCCTCGCCGAAGAGGGAGAGGTCGTCCGTCATGGCACGAATCCGCGTAAACCGAGGAAGGTGGCGTAGAAGAGCGCCGCGCCCACGATGACCGCCGCCGCCGCCGACCGCCGGTTCCCCTTCTGCACCTCGGGGACGAGGTTCGACGCCGCCACGTAGATCGTCACCCCCGCCGAGAGGGCGAGGCCGTGCCGGGCGAGCGGCTGGAACCCCTCCGTCAGCAGCACGCCGAGGACCGTCGACGCGCCCAGCGCCGCCACCGCGACGATGGCCCGCCGCCGCGAGTTGCCGCTGGCGAGCATGATGGAGGCGAGGGTGACGCCCTCGGGGATCTTGTGGAGGAGGATGGCGAGGAAGACCAGGAGCCCCAGCCACGCCCCCACCCCGAAGGCGCTGGCGATGGCGACGCCGTCGAAGAAGGTGTGGAGGAGGAGGCCCACCAGCGCGGTGATCCCCACCCACCGCCCCACCATGTGCTCGCTGTGCGTCTCCTCGCCGAAGTGGAAATGCGGGGTGATGACGTGCTGCGTGACGTGCACCAGGAGGTAGCCGGCCAGGATGCCGAGCGCCGCCGACTCGCCGCCTTCCAGCGCGTGCGGCACCATCCCCACGAACGCCGCCGCCAGCATGAACCCCGCCCCGAAGGCGATCAGCGTGCGCTGCACCGCGCGCCCCTGCCGCGAGGCCGCGGTGATCACCAGTCCCCCCAGCAGGTTGGCCCCCGCCGCCGCCAGGGCGTACCACAGCGCTGCGCTCACACCGTACCGCTTGCGTTCAGAGGTCGAAGGCCCGCCAAACCGGACGAAGCGCGACAAGTGACCACGCGCGGGGGGAGATGTCAACGGCGCGCGAGCCGGCACCTCCGAAAACGACGGCGGGAGCGGCGAGGCCTTCCCCACCGCTCCCGGCGCACGCACTGGCTCGCTCTCGCCTCCCTCCGCTACGCCCCGTCGCGAGGCGCTTCGAAGTCCCACTCGTCGCTGCGAGGATACCGGGTCGGGGCCGGAGGGCGGTTCGGACGGTCCACCAGTGAGAACCCGGTGATGCCCGCGTACAGCAGGACCAGCCCCGGGATCACGCCGCGCGCGTCTTGCGCCAAGAGCGCGGTCAGTAGGAGCGCTCCGCCGAGCACCCCCGCGGCCGGGCGCCAGCCGCTCCGCACCACCGTCGGATCACGATCGATGCTCTCCCTGCTGGTTGGGTTCGTCCGATCTCCACAAGGCGAAACGCTGGGCGGGAGTCGTTTGTTTCACCCGTCCGCGATCTCGCCGGGCTCGTGGACGCCGGCCGACGGTTCCGATACCGTGCCGATGTCGTTCCGATAAACTTCCAATAACCTCGAAAATCGAAGCCTCACCCCCGCGCCGGCAGCGCCCGCGCGAGGTCGATGAACTTCTGGGGGGCGAAGGTCTCGGGGCGGGCCTGGAGGTCCATCCCCACGGACGCCCCCAGCGCCGCCACCTCCTCGGGCGAGAGACCGTACGCGTCGCGGAGGATCCGCTGGAACTGCTTGCGGCGCTGCTGGAAGGCCGCGCGCGTCAGGTCGCGGAGCGCCGTCTCGTCCTCCTCGGACAGCCGCGGCGGGTCGAAGGGCACGATCTTCACCACCGACGACATCACGTCGGGCACCGGGCGGAACGCCTCGCGGCTGACGTTCATCACCCGGCTGGCCTCCGCCAGCGCCCGCACCCCCACGGCCAGCGCCCCGTACGTCTTCCCCCCCTCGGGCGCCAGGATGCGGTCGGCCACCTCGCGCTGCACCATGAGGACGATCTCGCGGGGGCGCGGGCGGCGCTCCAGGAGCCCGAAGAGGATCGGCGTGGTGATGTTGTACGGGATGTTCCCGATCACCTTCAGCGCGCCGGGATCGGAGGTGACCCGCTCCAGCGGCACCTCCAGCACGTCCTCGTTGATCACCTCCACCGACGGCTCCCCCGCGAACTCCGCCTTCAGCCGCGCCGCCAGGTCGTTGTCGAGCTCCACCAGCACCAGCCGCCGCACCCGCCCGGCCAGGTGCCGCGTCAGCGCCCCCACGCCGGGCCCGATCTCCAGCACCTCGTCGCCGGGGCCGGGGTCGAGCGCGGAGACGATCTTCCGCTGGACGTTGGCGTCGATGAGGAAGTTCTGCCCCAGCGAGCGCTTGGCGCGGGGGAGGTCGTCCGGGTAGGGGAGCTGGCGGCGCGACAAGGGAGGCCCGGGAGGGAGGCTAGAAGCGGACGACGACCGCCGTCCGGTCGTCGGGGGGGAGGGTCCCCGCGTCGCCCGCGCGGCCGTAGAGGCGCTCGACGATCTCCTCCACCGGCGCGTCGCGGCGGCTCGCCACCGCCTCCACCAGCACCCGCTCCCCCTCCTTCTCGCCCAGGTCGAGCGCGTCCGAGAGCCCGTCGGTGAAGAGGAAGAGGAGGTCGCGCCCGCCGTCCCACGGCGCCGTCGCCTCGCTGTAGGCGTCCTGGTCGACGATCCCGAAGGGCGGGTCGGTCACCGAGAGGCGCTGCGGCGCGCCCGCCTCCGGGATCCGCCAGGCGTGCGAGTGCCCCGCGTTGGCGTAGACCAGCGTCCCCTCCGACGGGTCGATCACCCCGTAGAAGAGGGTCAGGTACATCTCCGTCGTCTCCAGCTCGTCGATCAGCGCCCGGTGCGTCCGCCGCAGCACCTCCGACGGCGCGTCGCCCTCCGAGGCGTGGATCGCCACCGCGCTCATGGTCAGCGCCATGATCAGCGCCGCCCCGAAGCCGTGGCTCGAGACGTCGCCGATCAGCACTCCCAGCCGGTTCCCCGGCAGGCGGAAGAGGTGGTAGAAGTCGCCCCCCACCGACTCGGCCGGGACGCATCGCGCCGCCACCTCCGCGTACCCCGCGAACTGCTCCACCGAGGGGAGGAGCTTGAGCTGGAGGTCGTGCGCCAGCTCCATCTCGCGGACGATCCGCTCCTGCCGCAGCGACTCCTCGATCAGCCGGTTGTTCTCGACCGCCGCCCCGATCTGCGAGGCGATGGCCGAGAGGAGCTTGAGGTCGCCCGCCGAGAACCCCCCGCTCGCCCCCCGGCCGATCAGGTTGATGACGCCCACCGTGCGCGTCTCCCCCTCCGGCGGCGTGTAGCTCACCGGGACCGAGAGGAAGCTCCCCTTCTGCGTGGCCGTCTCCCCCTCGCACCCGTCGCGCGCGTACATCTCGCCCGGGGCCAGGATGACGGGGCGCGCCTCGCGGAAGACCGCCGCCGTCACCGAGCAGGGGTCGCCGACGACGATCGGCCCCCGGTGCCCGTCGCCCCCCTCCACCGCGGCCAGGTAGAGGTGGCCGGCCTCCGCGTCGTGGACCCAGAGCGCCGCCCGGCTCGCCCCCAGGATGCTCGCCACCTCCGACAGGATCGTCCCCGTCGCCTGCTCCAGCGCGATCGTCGAGCCCAGGATCTCGCTGATCGAGTAGAGGAGGTTGATCTCCTCGTAGCGCTCGCCCATCTCGCGGCTGAACGCCCGGATCTCGTCGGCGTGGCGGAGGACGCGGGCCAGGGTGCTGGCCAGGAAGCGCGCCGCCGGGGCGCGCTCGCCGGGGCCGACCCCGTCGACCTCCACGCAGAGCCCCGTCCCCTGCACCTCCGCCACCCCCGCGCCGTCCTCGCACGCGTCGGCGGCGGGGCGGACGCGGACGCGCGCCCCCTCGCCG
>DATACF010000689.1:0-6651 GCA_036259235.1 Longimicrobium sp.
TCCCGATCGCGCCCCGGACCCTTCTCCCAGCCGGACCGACGCCGATGCGAGCCACCGCCCTCTTCCGCCGCGCCCCGCGCTTCGCCGCCGCCGCGCTCCTCGCCGCCGCCGCGTGCGCGCCACCGCCGTCCGCGGGGCCCGCCCCCGCCGCCGACGGGGTGAAGCGGGTGCGGATCGTCCACACCAACGACTTCCACGGGCGCCTCCTCCCCGAGCGGCCGTCGTGGGCCGACGGGCGTCTCGTCGGCGGCTCGGCGGTGCTGGCGGCGCACTTCGACAGCGCGGCGGCGCGCTTCGGCGGGCCCACGCTGGTGATCTCGGCGGGCGACGACATGCAGGGGACGGCGATCTCCAACCTGAGCTGGGGGCGCTCGACGATCGCGGCGCACAACGCGAGCGGGTACCTGGCCGCGGCGCTGGGGAACCACGAGTTCGACTGGGGGCTCGACACCCTCCGCGCCCGCGTGGCCGAGAGCCGCTTCCCCTGGCTGGCCGCCAACCTCACCGAGACGGCCACCGGGCGGGCGCCGTCGTGGCTCCGCCCCTGGGTGATGCTGGACCGGGGCGGCGTGCGGACGGCGGTGATCGGGGCGGCGCTCCCCGGGACGCCCGAGATCGTGATGGCGGGGCGGGTGCGGGGGCTCGCCTTCGGCCCCGCGGCGCCGGCCATCGACGCCGCGGCGCGCGAGGCCCGGGCGGCGGGGGCCGACTTCGTCGTCGTCACCATGCACATCGGCGCCGTCTGCGAGACGCCGGGGGGCGAGGGCGAGGCGGCATCGGCGGGGTGCGAGGGGGAGATGATGGACGTGGCGGAGGCGATCACCGAGCCGGTGGACCTGATCCTCGGCGGGCACACGCACCAGCGCGTCCTCGCCACCGCCGGGGGGATCCCCGTCGTCGAGGCGCGCTCGTACTCCACCGCCTACAGCGTCACCGACCTGGAGCGGCGCGGGGGGCGGACGTCGGTCGTCTACCGCGCGGTGCGGACGCCGTGGGCCGACGAGGTGGACCCCGACACGGCGGTGGCGCGCGTGGTGGGCGAGTGGGAGGCGCGGGTGCGGCCGGTGAGCGAGCGGGTGATGGTGACCTTCGCCGAGCCGATGGAGCGCGGCCGGGGCGAGACGGCGCTGGGGAACCTGCTGGCCGACGCCGTCCGCGCCGCCACCGGGGCCGACGCCACGCTGATCAACAACGGCTCCATCCGCCGCGACATGCCCGCCGGGCCCATCACCTACGGGACGCTGTACGAGCTGCAGCCCTTCCAGAACGAGCTGGTGCGGCTGGAGGTCACCGGCGCCCAGCTCCGCGCCGCGCTCGAGAACGCGCTCTCCGGCGACACGCCGGACGCGCACCTGTCGGGGATGACGGTGACGTACGACCCCGCCGCCCCCGCGGGCTCCCGCGTGCGCTCCGTGCGCCTGGCCGGCGGGCGCGAGGTGGGCGACGCCGACCGCGTCACCCTGGGCCTCAGCGAGTTCATCGCCACCGGCGGCGACCGCTACACCTCCTTCCTCGAGGGGCGGATGACGCGCACCGGCCAGGTCGACCTCGAAGCGGCCGTCGCCTATCTCCAGTCGCTCCCCCAGCCCGTTCGCGCGCCCGAAACGGGTCGCTGGCGGACGGTGCGGTAGGAAAAGAATGATCTCGCGCAGAGAAGCAGAGTCAGCAGAGGGTTTTTCTCTGCTCCCTCTGCTTCTCTGCGTGAGACACGCTTTTACGGATCTGGACTCCCACAGGGGACACAGGGGGCACGGAGGAACCCCCCTGTGTCCCCTGTGCCCCCTGTGAGAGGCTTGCAGTTTCCGGAGGTGAGGAACGAGACGGAACGGAGGAACCCGCGCGGCCCGTCGCGAGTAGGGAACGGATCGCGAATCCGAGCCACGCACCCCGACGGTGGAGTCCCATGCCGTTCGCAGTCCTTCTTCGCCCGCTCCTCGTTCTCTCGATCTCCCTCCTGGCCGCCTGCGACCCGGCCACGGAGACCCGCGCCGCGCCCCGGGCGGCACGGTCCACCGAGCGCCCCGCCGCCGCCGTGTCGGCCGTCAGCGACAGCGTGCTCCTGGCGGAGGCGGTGCGGCGCGCGGAGGCGCTCCCGCGGCTGAGGGGGATGATCGTGGCGCGCGAGGGAGAGATCGTCGAGGAGCGGTACTGGCGCGGGGCGGCGGCCGACCGGCGCACCAACGTGAAGTCGGTGTCCAAGAGCGTCCTGGCGCTCCTGGTGGGGATCGCGGTGGCCGAGGGGGAGGTGCGGCTCGACCAGCCGGTGGCCGAGCTCCTCCCCGAGCACTTCGGGGCGCGCGCCGACCCCCGCAAGCGCGCCATCACCCTCGAGCACCTGGTCTCCATGCGCTCGGGGCTGGAGAGCACCAGCTTCTCCGACTACGGCGCCTGGGTGTCGAGCCCGAACTGGGTGCGCTACCAGGTCGAGCGCCCGATGGTCGACCACCCCGGCGGGCGGATGATCTACAGCACCGGGAGCTCGCACCTCCTCTCGGCCGCGCTCACCCGGGCGACGGGGATGAGCACCTACGAGTACGCGCGCCGCAAGCTGGCCCAGCCGCTGGGGATCGACCTCCGCCCCTGGCAGCGCGACCCGCAGGGGATCTACTTCGGCGGCAACGAGATGCGCCTCACCCCCCGCGACATGCTCCGGATCGGCGAGCTCTTCCGGAACGGGGGCCGGCACGGCGGGGCCCAGGTCGTGCCGAAGGCGTGGATCGAGGCCTCGACGCGCCCGCTGGGGACCTCGCCGTGGAACGGGCACCGCTACGGCTACGGGTGGTGGATCAAGGAGGCGCGCGGGCACCCGGTGTACTTCGCCTGGGGATACGGCGGCCAGTACGTCTTCGTCGTCCCCGGCCTGGCGCTGACGGCCGTCTTCGTCTCCGAGGCCGACGGGCCGCGCACCTCCGGCCACCTGGGCGCCATCCACGCGCTCCTGGACGACTACCTCGTCCCCGCGGCCGAGGCGGCGGCGGCGCGGGGGTAGGGCGCGCGAATCCCGGCGGGGGCGGGGGCCGTAGAGGGTTCCGCGGGACCACTCACGCGGAGGGCGAAGGACGTGGACGAGGCGACGACGAAGGTGGTGCGGCGGGCCGACCCGGCCGAGGCCGCGGTGATCGGGGCGGCGCTCCGGCTCCCGGAGGCCGACCGGCGGGCGCTGCTGGCGTGGGCCGAGCGGCTCCTGGAGCTCCGCGCGGGGCGGGGGAGCGCGCTCCGGAAGGCGCTCCAGGCGCTGCGCGTGGACGACGCGGGGGCGGTGCTGGGCCCCGTGCTGCGGACGACCGGGAGCATGGTGGCCGACCTGGCGTGGAACGACCGCACCTGGAGCGCCCGCCTGGGCGTCGGCGCGGCCGCGCTGGCCACGGCGGCCGTGGGCGGGGCGAGCGTGGGGGCCGTGGCCATCGGCGGCACCGTCGCCGTCCCCCTCTGGATCGTGGCCGGCTCGGGCGACGCCTTCGCCGGGCAGCTGGCCGACGAGCTCCGCCGCTCGCTCGAGCGCCCGCCGGAGCGGCGCGCCCTGGCGGACGACGACGACGGGCCGGTCGTGGACGCCGAGTGGCGCTTCGCCGACGAGCACGTGGCCGGCGCGCTCCCGCCCGGGCGCCCGGAGTCGCGCGAGCCGCTGCTGAGCGTCTTCCGCCGCGCCTACCGCGACGCCCGCGCCCGCCAGCGCGACGCCGACCACGCGGGGACGCTGGTCGACGAGTGATCCCCCGGTCCCGCTAACCGCGAGTCTGTCGTTCTATCTCTTTCGCGCCTTCGCCTTCTTCCGCTTCGCCTCCAGCCGCCGCCGGGGGATGCGCTTGGCCGCGGCCTCGGTGAGCGCGTGCATCCACTCGCGCATCACCGGGTCGGCGATGAAGGCCAGGTCCAGGCGGGGGCCGGCGCCGCCGTCGAGCCGCGTCTGGCGGAAGAAGTGGAGGAGGTCGGCGGCCTCGTTCGGCGTCAGGAGGAGCCGCCAGGGGCGGGGCGCGGGCGTGCCGTCGATCTCCCGCGCCAGCGCCCCCTCGGCCGCCACGGCGCGCGGGAGGAGGTGCGCCAGGCCGGCCGCGGTGCGGAGGACGGCCTCCCGCACCTCCGCGTCGTCCGGCGTCACCGTCACCACCCCCGGCGAGGCGAAGAAGCGCCCGTCGCCCAGCGGGACCAGGCGTCCCACCACGAGGTCGTCCGGCTCCGCCTCCGCGAAGGGCGGCACCACCGCGTACTCCCGGCCGTCCTCCACGGCCACCGCCCGCCACCCCTCCTCGTCCGCCTCGGCCAGCGTGAAGAGCCCCGCCACGGAGTCGCGCAGGAGCTCCAGGAGGCGCCGCTGCCGGGCGGGCCAAGCGGCGTGCGCCCCCGCGGCCACCGCGCGCGCCGCGGCGGACTCGCCCCACGCCGCCGTCGGCCGGTCGAGGAGCGCCCACTCTTCGCCGCGGAGGCGGGCCGCCCGCGCGTCGTCCTCCTCTTCGCCGCCTCCGTCCGCCCGCCACCGGTCGAAGTACGCGCGCGCCGCCTCGACCTCGTGCCGGACGGCCGCCTCCGCCGTCGCCGTCCAGGCGTCGAGGCGTCCGAGCACCGCATCTTCCAGGATCGTGTACGCGGCCGCGTCCGTCTGGGGGACCATCCGGAACCCGAAGCCGCCCCCGCGGGTCTCGACCGGGCGCGGGAGGACGCCGGCCGTCTCCAGCCCCGCCTCCTGCAAGAAGGGGCGGCTCACCACGAGTCCCACCTGAAGGTCGCGGGGGGTGGACGGGATGCGCGGGAAACCCGCCCTGCGGTTCCGTTCGGCCATCCCGGCGGCCAGGCGCACCAGGTCGCCGGACGACGGCGCGTCCGGCGTGCGCAGCAGGTACCGGACGAGCGCGAACGCCAGCGCGGCGCCGCGCTCCATCAGCTCCCGGCGCCGCTCCTCCCACGGTGCCCGCCGAGCCGGGTCCTTCAGGCCCTGGAAGGTGGACGCCATGTGGAGGATGCCCGTGTCGCCGATCACCGCCACCGCCCGGCGCGCCGCTCCGTCGAGCTCCACCAGCGCCGCCGCCGCCGCCTCGCGGCACTCGTCGCATTCACAGCGCCCCAGGTCCGCGTCCATCTCGATCATCGTCCACCTGCGGGAGAGGGTGTGCACTTTGTTCACCAGCGCGTACACACTGTCCAATCCCCGCCCGTTCCGCAAGCCCCCTCCCTTGCGCCCGCCGCCGCCGCCGCCGTACTTCCGTACGCTCGCACTCCGTACGTCCGCACTTCATCCCGACCGAACCCCCCGATGCGCCGAGCCCTCGTCGCCGCCGCGGCCCTCGCCGCGCTCACCGCGCCCCTCACCGCCGCCGACGCCCAGGAGCGCCCGCTGGGGACGCTCCGCGAGCAGGCGGAGGTCCAGCAGCGGTGGCTGTCGCTCCGGCTGGAGCGCGTCCTCCCGCGGCTGATGCGCCAGCACGGGGTGGCGATGTGGATCGTCCCGGTGCGCGAGTACAACGAGGACCCGGTCTTCTTCTCGCTCGTCTCGCCGACGACGATGGCGGCGCGGCGGCGGACCATCTACGTCTTCTGCGACCGGGGCCCGGAGCGGGGCGTCGAGCGGATCGCCATCGGCGGCACCTCGCAGGGCGGGCTCTACCGCGTCGTCCGCGACCCCGCCGCGGCCATGGGCACCGCGGGGGCCACGCGCCGCGCCGCCGAGCCCTTCGGCCCCGAGCAGTGGAAGCTGCTGACGCCGCTGGTGGAAGCGTGCGCGCCGCGGACGATCGCCGTGAACGTCTCGGCCACGCACGCCTTCTCCGACGGGCTCACCGCGGGCGAGCAGGGGCCGCTGATGGAGGCCATCCCGCCCGCGTACCGCGCCCGGGTGACGCACCGCGAGCTCCTCCCGCTCCAGTACATCGAGGAGCGCCTCCCCGAGATGATGCCCCAGTACGCCGAGATGCAGCGCCTCGTGCACCGCATCATCGCCACCGCCTTCTCGTCGGAGGTCATCCGCCCCGGCGTGACGACGACGGACGACGTGGTGTGGTGGATGCGGCAGCGGGTGGGCGACCTGGGGCTGGGGACGTGGTTCCAGCCGTCGGTGACGGTGCAGCGCGCGGGGGTGGAGATGGGCGACAGCGCGGCCCCCACGATCCGCCGCGGCGACGTCCTCCACTGCGACTTCGGGATCACGGCGCTGGGGCTCAACACCGACACCCAGCACATGGGCTACGTCCTCCGCGAGGGCGAGACCGACGCCCCCGCCGGCCTCTACGCCGCGCTCCGCCGCGGGAACCGGCTCCAGGACCTGCTGCTGGAGGAGATGGTCCCCGGGCGGACGGGGAACGACGTCCTCGCCCGCACCCGCGCCCGGATGGCCGCCGAGGGGATCGACGGCACCGTCTACACCCACCCGGTGGGCGACCACGGCCACGGCGCCGGCCCCCTGATCGGCCTCTGGGACCGCCAGGAAGGCGTTCCCGGCCGCGGCGACGTCCCCTTACGCCCCAACACCTGGTTCTCCATCGAGCTCCAGGCCACCACCCCCGTCCCCGAGTGGAACGGCCAGCCGGTGCGGATGGGCCTGGAAGAAGAAGCGTGGATCGACGCCGATGGCGCCCGCCGCTGGGTCCTCGCGCGGCAGGAGCGCTTCCACCTCATCCGGTAACAAGAAAGTGCGTGAGTGCGCTTGGATCCAAACGCACT
>DATACF010000690.1:0-2110 GCA_036259235.1 Longimicrobium sp.
GGGCTCGGCGCGAACCGAAGCTCCCCCCTGTGTCCTCTGTGCCCCCTGTGAGAGCCTGAAACGGGCCTGTCGCCGCACGTGAGCGGAGAAACCGCCTACTTCCCCGGCCCGAAGCGCTCCAGGATCCAGCCGCTCACCAGGTCGAGGACGGCGGGGGAGAGGGTCTCCTCGATGGTGCCGTACTCGGAGACGGCGCCGGTGGCGGCGGTCTGGAAGAGGTGGTTGAGGCGGGGGAGCTCGACGGTGCGGACGTCGCGGTTGCCGCCCTCGCGGAGCGCCGCCTCGATGGCCGCCAGGTTCTCCGTCGCGGGGACCTGGAGGTCGAGCGAGCCGCCCACGGCCAGCACGGGGACGCGCACCCGCCGGAGCGCCGGGCGCGGGTCGTGGGCGATGAAGAAGCGGTACCAGGGCGAGGTGAGCTGCTGGGTCTGCGCCTCCACCCACGCGGGCGAGATCCCCCCCGCGCGCCGCTCCTCGTCGCTGAGCGAGTCGGCGTACGCCCGCAGCATCGCGCGCACGTCGCTCCGCAGCGCCGCGGTGTCGCCCCCCGCCTTCACCCGCTCGAGGAGGCGCGCCTGCACGGCGGCGTTGCGCTCGATGGCCTCCGCCGGCGTCCCCGCCGCCCGCGCGATCAGCCGACCCTGCGCCCGCAGGATCTCGTCGCCGGGGACGCCCGAGCCGGCCAGCATCACGATGAACGCCGCCTCCCGCGACCCCGCCGCCACCATCGGCGCGATCACCCCGCCCTCGCTGTGGCCGACGATGCCCACCTTCGCCGCCGCCACCTCGGGGCGGGCGCGGAGGAAGCGGAGGGCGCCGCGCACGTCGTCGGCGAAGTCCTCCGTCGTCGCCCCCGCGAAGCTCCCCGTCGACTTCCCCACCCCGCGGTCGTCGAAGCGGAGCACCGCGATCCCGCGGCGGGTGAGGTGGTCGGAGAGGACGAGGAAGGGGCGGTGCCCCAGGATCGACTCGTCGCGGTCCTGCGCGCCGGAGCCCGACACCAGCACCACCGCCGGGAACGGCCCCTCGCCGGGGGGCACCGTGAGCGTCCCGGCCAGCCGCGCCCCCTCCTCGGCCGAGGCGAAGGTCACCTCCTCCTCGCGGTATGGGAACGGGCGCTTCGGCTCCTGCGGGCGGCGGAGCTCCGAGAGCCGGGCCACGCGGCGGAAGGCGAGCGGGAGCGACGCCCCGCCCTGGGTCCACGTCCCGTCGAGGGAGTCGGCGCCCGCCCACCGCCCCTGCCACACCGAGAGCGCCACCGGGATGGCGACGCGCACCCCCGTGTCGCCCTGGAGCGTCACCGTCCCCGGGATCTTCACCCCCCCCTGGTCGAGGCTGGCGATGGTCGCCGCCAGCCCCCCCGCGCTGTCGCGCGCGACCACCATCTGCATCCGCAGCCGGTAGGCGCCCGCGTTCAGCGCCCCCTCCCAGTTCCCCACCACCCGCTCGCCGCCGGACGGCGGGCTCGCCTGCGCGGCGGCGTCATCGGGCGAGCCGGGGAAGAGGACGGCGGCCATGAAGAGGATCGCGCGGAACGAGCGGGTCATGCGACAAACTCCGGATTCAGGATTCACCTCGGCGCCAGGCCCCGGCGCTTGGAAGGAAGTTTATCGCACCGCCGGGCCCAGGCCAACGAGGCGCAGACCAGCGCAGGGGATCTCCCGAATATCGGCACCCCGCGTCCGGACGGACAAGCCGGAGCGAAAGGCTGTCCGCCGGTCATACCCGCCCCGAAACGGCCCCTCGGAGTCACGCCGACAGCGCGAGCGGCTCGGCGTCTCGGCTTTCGCCGCGCGCCGTCCTGCGGTACTCGCCCGGCGGCATCCCCGTCCAGCGCTTGAAGGCGGTGCTGAAGGCGGCCTCCGAGCCGTGGCCCAGCATCCGCGCGATCCGCCCCATCGACGCGTGGGCGCGCGAGGTGCTCGTCCCCGCCGTCCGCGCTGACGGAGCCGGCGGCGGTGTGAATCACAGAGGGGCATCGAGGAGACTGGATCGCGCACCGAACTCCTCTGTGTCCCCTGTGCCCCCTGTGTGAGACCCAATGCTGTAAAAGCAGATCTCACGCAGAGAAGCAGAGGCAGCAGAGAACCCCTGGGAAGTTCTCTGCTGC
>DATACF010000691.1:0-5907 GCA_036259235.1 Longimicrobium sp.
GAGCGCGTGACGGTGTCGGCGTCGGAGTCCAGGACGCGGCCGGCGCCGGGGGCGCTCCGCCGCCTCGTCGTCGTCCCGTTCAGCCATTCTTCCCCGTCCTCGATGGGTGGATTCTCACGCGGCCCCGGCGGCCGGCGCCCGGGTCAGTTCGCGGGCCCGCCGGGGTCGCCGTCGCCCTGGCGGCTGGGGCGCGGGAGCGCGGGCTCGTCGCCCCGCGGCGCCACCACGCTCTCCACCTCGCGCACCACGGCGCGCCCGGCCTCGGTGATCCCCGACACCATCCGCCCCGCCGTCCCCATCACCCCCAGCGCCCCCTTGATGGTGCCGAAGGCCAGCCCCTGCCCGCGCATCTTGTCCTCCAGCACCTCGGTGAAGCGCTCGAAGGCGTTGGGCTGGCGGACGTCGCGGGCGTACTTCGACGAAAGGAACTCGACGAAGTCGAGCGCCTGGTAGACCTGCGCCTCGGGGAGCGCCTCGATGTGGCGCAGCAGGCGGGCGCGCAGCGTGTCGTGCATCGTTCGACCTTGCACAAGTCGGTGAACGGCCGCGGGCGGCGCGAATTCCGTGCCCGCCCGCGGCCATATGGAGCTTCCACCCGGTGGTACGCGCGGCGGGGGCCGGGGGTTTCCATCGCTAATCTGCCTCCCCCGCTCCGCCCATGCAATGCGGCTCGTTCCGGAACCGCTCTGGACTCTCACAGGGGGCACAGGGACCCAGAAGGAGCTTCATCTTCTCGCCGACTCTCCCCTGTGCCCCCTGTGAGGGATTCGAACGGAGCCGCCCCCACGCGATTGCTCGGGTCGGGCACGAAGGCTAGCTTTGCCGCCCCTGATCCCCTCCCCTCGACGCCGTCTTCCGAAGTGACCCGTCTCCTCGCTCTCCTGTTCGCGATCCTCGCCCTCGCCCCGGCGCGCGCCCATGCGCAGGAGCGGGCGGAGGGGGACGGGCGCGCGGCGTGGGCGGCGGCGGGCGCGGGGCTCCTCGCCGGCGCGATCCTCCTCGACCGGACGGTCGACGGCGCGGTGCCGGACGGCGGCGGGACGCGGTGGGAGTGGGCGTCGGACGCGCTGAATTACGGCGGTCGGCCCCATTACGCGGTCGCCTTGCTCGGGGCGGCGTACGCGGGCGGGCGGCTGGCCGAGGCGCCGGAGGTGTCGCGGGCGGCGGCGCACGTGGGGGCGGCGCTCCTGGCGGCGGGGGCGGCCAACGGCGCGCTCAAGTACGCCCTGGGCCGCGAGCGCCCCTCCGCCACCGACGACAACGCCCGCTTCGCGCCCTTCACCGCCGACAACCGCTGGCAGTCCTTCCCCTCGGGCCACGCGGTCGTCGCCTTCTCCCTCGCCGCGTCGGTCTCCGAAGAGGCGCGCCGCCCCTGGGTCACCGCGCTGACCTACGGCGGCGCCGCGCTCGTCGGCTGGTCGCGCGTCTACGAGGACAAGCACTGGACCAGCGACGTCGTCGGCGGCGCCCTGGTCGGCATCGCCGCCGGCCGCGGCACCGTGCGCCTCCTCCACCGCGCGCGGGACGAGGATGCGGACGGCGGCGCGCGGCTGACGCTCCTCCCGAACGGCTTCGCGGTGACCGTCCCCACGCGATAGCGCTCCTCGCGGGCGGAGCGGATCCAGGCCCCGGGGGTTTCGCCGCCCTCCGGACCGGTCTAGTTTTTCGGCGTCCGCGCGGTGCGTTCGCGACCCTGAAAAGACCGACTCCGGGAGCCCTGCCCGATGCCCATCTACCCCCTGCGCCAGCTCAACCCCTCCGACGCCTCGGTGGCGCTCTACGACCGCTGGCTCGGCGACATCGAAGAATCGCTCGCGCGCGGCGACGACCGCTGGGAGCTGTGCCGCCGCGTCCTCACCGGCCTCTACTACCCCGGCCTGGCCGGCACCGCCCCCGCGAGCCTCTCGCTCGACACGCAGGTGGCGCTGGCGCAGATGGACGCGCGCAACGTCACGCTGGAGCCCGAGTACTACGCCGAGGTCGACGTCGAGCGATTCCAGGCCAACAAGCCGCTGCTGTGGATGTGGCAGATGTTCGACCGGAGCCCGCTGGGCGGCAACGTCCACCTGGGGGTGCGCTTCCGCCGCGCGCTGGCGCCGCACCTCTTCGCGCGGGTGGGGAAGAACTTCAAGTGCTTCCACTTCGTCGAGTTCTCGTACGGCTACAACCTGGAGGTCGGCGACGACGTGGTGGTGCACCGCAACGTCCTCCTCGACGACCGCGGCGGGATCGTCCTCGGCGACAAGGTGTCGATCTCCGACTACGCCAACATCTACTCGCACACCCACTCCATCGTCGACCAGGCCGACGTCTCCAACCTCAAGACGGTCATCGGCGACGGCGTGCGCATCACCTACCACGCCACCGTCCTCGCCGGGACGCAGGTGGGCGAGAACGCCATGGTGGGCGCCATGGCGCTGGCCACCAAGGACGTGCGCCCCTACCACGTCAACGTCGGCATCCCCGCCAAGTCCGTCCGCGTCAAGCCCAACGCCCCGCCCGAAGCCTACAAGGTGACGCTTCGCAAGGACGGCGAGGGCGACGGGAACGACTAGCAGGCACAGGCGGCCGCATTTCCGGGAGGCGCCGAAACGGACGGGGGACCGCAAGCGGTCCCCCGTTTCCATTTCGTTCGCCACAGTCCGGGTGGAGGCGCCCTCCCCACCCTTGTCAACGTTCGTCTTGCGACGTAATCTCGCCGGCACCGCACGTACATCTCCATCCTCCATCTTCCATTCTCTTCCTCCGCCGGCCCGATGATCAAACGAATGAGGACCGCAGTCGAGCAGTTCAGGGCGTTCAGGCTGCGAAACTGGATGGTCCGGCACGTGAGGCCTCGTTACCTGCTCTACGCGACCGCGATCGTCGGGGGCTTGCTCCTCCGGCTCGCGGCGGAGTCCACGACGACCCCGTACTGGCAGGGAATCCTCATCAACATGGGCACCGGGCTGCTCGGGGCGGTCGTGACGTACTACCTGCTCGATTTCCTGTTGCAGAGATTCATGAACGCCGACGGGAGGAGCTACGAGAAGCTCAGCTACACGGACTTCGCCGGCCAGGTGAAGCGATCCCGTACCCAGGTGCGCATTCTCACGACGTTCCTCTATCCCCTCACGACGCATCTGGACTACGAGCAGGAGAGAAAGGAGCTCGTCGGCGCCCTGAACGACGTCATCAGGCAGCAGAAGGAAAAGATCGAGGTGCAGATTCTCATCCTCGATCCCACCTCCGAGGCGGCCAAGCAGAGGAACGAGGAGCGCGCGGATGACGACATCATCCTGCGGATCCAGGAAAACCTGTCGGAGTTCCAGCGGCTGCGCGAAGAGCCGTACCATCGCGCATCGTTCCAGCACGTCAACGTCAAGCTCTTCGACCGGCTTCCACCGCTGGCTCTGTTCCAGTCGGACGATCGGGCCTCCATGGCTTTTTATCCCAGACACATGAAGATATCGGACGCGGCCCGCTTCGAATTCTCGATGGGATCTCCGTTGGGCAAGTTCATGACGAAAACCTTCGACAACCTGTGGGATGACGAGAAGACCAAGAAGCTCGACGACTACATCTCGCTCGCGCTGCACATCGAGCATATCGATCGAGAGAACGTCATCGAGCGAAGGGTGCACTTCGTGGAAGACGGGCCTGGAGTCTTCTATCTCCTCCTCCGCAAGGACGGAGACGCCGACACCCTCGCGCTGCTGACCGGCGACCTCCAGGGCCTGCGCATAGGGATCAGGCGACACGGGATCGTGCGCCCGTGCACCTGCTCTGAGCTGTCGGTTTCCACCCAGATCGTCGACCTGAGCAGGCGCAAGTACGGAAGCTTCCCGTATCAGAACGTCGTGAGGGTCTGCACCCTCCCTCCCGCTGCCGATGTCTGAACGCGCCCCGCGTCGGGAAATCCCCCATCCCCCCGTCGGACCCTCTCCTACTGTCGCGGGATGCGCTCGCGTGCCATTTTTGCTGCCAGCCGCAGACAGGCCAAGGGTTTGCGGGTGCACCCGCGACGCTGGGATAGATGACGTGAGCGATGGAAGAGGAGCGGTGATGGCAGTCGACAGGCTGGATCGGGACGACGCGGCGGCCGCGGTGCCCGTGGAGACGACCGACCCGGTGAACGCGGCGATCCTGGCGGTCTCGGAGGACCGGGTGCAGGGGTTCCAGGAGGAGCCGTTCCAGGAGATCGCCCGCCTCTCGGGGGTCGATCTGGAGACGGTGCTGGAGCGGATCCGCGCCATGCTGGCCAGCGGCACCATCCGCCGCGTCCGGCAGACGCTGATGGCCACCAACCTGGCCCCCGGCGCCCTGGTGGCGTGGCAGGTGCCCCCCGAGAAGCTCGAGGCGGCCTTCGAGTACATGTTCCGCGAGGACCCCTTCTCGGGGCACGTCGTCGTCCGCTCCACCGACCGCGAGACCACGGGGTCGAAGTACCGCCTCTGGACCACCCTCAAGGTCCCGCAGGGCTTCGGCATGACGAAGCACTGCGACTTCCTCGCCGCGCAAACCGGCGCGCTGGCCTACAAGCTCCTCCCGGCGAAGAAGCTCTTCACCCTCGGCGTGGGCCACGTCCGCCGCCGCGGGCTGGAGCCGGGCGCCCGCTCCGACGAGCCCGGCGCCGTGCTCGACACCAACGTCGTCGAGCTCACCCCGCGCGAGTGGAAGATCCTGGAGGCGCTCAAGCGCGAGCTCGCCGTCGACGAGGTGCGCGACCACCCGTGGGCGTCGCGCGCGGCCGAGGCCGGGGTGTCGCTGGAGGAGTTCGTGGAAGCCGCGCGCGACCTCAACCGCCGCGGCGTCATCGGGCGCTTCTCCACCTTCCTGGAGCACTACAAGCCCAACGCCGCGGGCGAGCGCGTCACCCGCTACAACGCCCTCTTCCACTGGAAGGTGCCGCCGGGGCGCGAGGTCGACGCCGGGCGGGAGGTGGGGCGCCACTACGTGATGACGCACGCCTACTGGCGCGAGGGCGGCCCCGAGTTCGGCGACGTCAACGTCATGGGCGTGGCGCACGGCACCGAGAAGGAGGCCGTCCTCGCCCACAAGGCCGCCATCGACCGCCACCTCGAGGAGGCGGGGATCGAGCTGTCGTACACCAACGTCTTCTGGGGCGGCCGCAGCGAGATCAAGCCCTCCGAGATCTCCCCCTTCGCCTACGAGGCGTGGGCGCGCGAGGCCGGGCTCGATCCCGACGCGATGCGGGATTCGTAAGAAGCACGAGACGTCGCGCGTGGCGGGGGCTCCCATTGCGGGCGACAGGAGCTATTGCGAGGCGGGCGGGGCCGATTTCGCCGCCGTGACAGGAATCCGGCCGATGCGAAGCTGATACAAATGTCGTCGATATGAGCGGGCGTTTCCTTCAAATCGTATCTATTTACCTCGAACGTGGTTAACTTCGTAATGTGGGAACCCGCGAACAGGATCGTCCGGCCGCAAAACCCTTGCATTTCCGCCCGTTTTCCATAGAATCCATGTCTATGTCCAACACACTGAATGAAAAGCAGCTCGACCTGCTCCGATATCTGTTCCGCCAGACGGGGCCCGTCCTGGAGGACCACCTCGACGGGCGCGTGGTCCGCGCGCTCAAGTCGCGCGACCTGGTCGACGAGAAGGGCGGCTGGGTCTCGCTGAGCGACGCCGGCCGCGCCGAGTTCGAGCGGGCGCGCCGCCGCCGCGTGGCCAACCCGCACGTGGGCGAGGCCGCGGGGTCGGCCCGCGGCGCCCGCGCCGAGGCCATCATCCGCGCCGTCGAGGCGCTGGAGCTGGCCCTCCCCCGCGACGCCGAGCTCATGGTGGGCGACATGCCGGCCTACGTCGACGACGTCGTCGCGGGCCTCCGCGGCTACGCCCGCCGACTCGCCCGCGCGTAAGCGACCCCTCCACGCGAACCCGAAGAACGCGACGCGGACGAAG
>DATACF010000692.1:0-4704 GCA_036259235.1 Longimicrobium sp.
AGGGGGCCGCTCGCCGTTTTCTTCGGACCAGCGAGGATGGGTCTCGGGGCTCGCCCCGATCCGGTCCTCAGTGCGTGTCCACCCGCGTGATCTGGTACGGGTAGCCGTGGCGCTCGCGCTCGGCGTGGACGACGATCTCGCTCATCCCCTGCGGGCGCAGGACCACGATGGCGGCGCGCGGGCCGGCGTGCAGCACCTCCGTGGGGACGAAGAGCTGCCCCAGGTTCTGCTCGGCCATGTGCCGCAGCTCCTTCGGCGTCGTGAACAGCACCCCCAGCAGCTCCCCGGCACCCCGTGTCCCGGTCGTCGCGTGCTCCATCTCGTCCTCCCATCAGGTCATCCATCGCCCGGAGGCGAGGCATATTCGGAAGAGAAGCTAACAAATTAGGTATACCGCCGGGAATCGCACAAGATCCCCCTCCATCGAACGTCCGTTCCGTCCTTCCGCGCGATGTTATATCCCCATGAAGCCCATGGAGTTGCAGCGATCATTAAAGTCGCCGCCCCGCCTCGGCCGGGAAGCGGCGACCCGTCGGCGGTGATCCGGTCGCGGATGGTGTACGTCTGCCGGACGAACGCGCCGTCCTTCCCCGTCTCGGCGGGGAACTGCCCCGTGGGGGGCTCATCCTCCCCCGTCCTTTCGCTCCGAAGTCCTTCTCCGGATCCGCCGCCCGGGAGCCTCAGCCGAAGAGCGCGATCAGCGCGGCGCCGCCGGAGACCAGGAGGGCCCCGGCGGCGCGCTCGCGGAGGACGACGATCCCCAGCAGGGTGCCGATCAGGACGCCGACGGAGCTCACCGCCATCACGTACCCGGCCTGCGTGGCGCGGAAGGCCAGGTGCAGCCCCGCCTGCTGGAGCGCGAAGGCGAGCCCCGCCAGCGCGACGGCGCCGCCCCACGGCCCCGCGCGCTCGGGGACGCCCACGCCGTCGCCGCTCCGCCACGCCACCAGGGGGAGGACGGCCCCCAGCGCCAGGGCCGACCCCAGCGCCAGCGTCACCGCCCAGGGGAAGGGGCCCACCGCCGCGATCCCCCGCTTGTGCACCAGCGTGGCGAGGCTCCACGACACCGCCGACGCCGCCGCGAAGGCCCCCGCGCGCGACCGCGCCACCCCGCGGAGGGGCTCCAGCGCCGACGTCCCCGGCTGGAGCCCCACGCAGTAGACCCCCAGCGTCACCAGGAGGACCCCGCCCGCGGCCACCGGCGTGGGCGTCTCGCGGAGGAAGACGGCGCCGCCGATGGTCACCAGCGGCGGCAGCAGCCCCATCAGCGGCTGCACCAGCGACAGGTCGCCCGAGCGCAGCGCCAGCGTCATGAAGAGCGTCCCCAGCACCTCGGGGACCAGCACCAGCCCCAGGGCGCGCCAGTACTCGGCCGGGAGGTGGGGCCACCCGCCCAGCGCGGCCACGATCCCCGCCAGGAGCACGGCCGCCACCGCGCGGCACGCCACCGTCGAGACGAGGACGCCGCCGTGCGCCACCGCCCGCTTGAGCGCGAAGCTCGTTCCCGCCGCCCCGAAGGCGGCCGTGAGCGCCAGGAAGATCCACATGATGCCCGCCCGTACCCCGCTCCGGCTCCGTCGTGCGCGACTGGCTTGCGTTAGCACAGGGGGCGCGGATCGAGGCTCCACACCGGTCCTCCGCCTCCCGCGCATCCGTCCGGATCACGCACGAAACATCGATCCGTCGCGCCCGGAGGAGCCCGGGTGCGCGATCGAGGTTCCCTCCGTGTCCCCTGTGCTCCCTGTGAGAGATTCCTCCGTGGCCCCGCCCATGCGACAAAGCTGGCGCGTCGATCCGGAGCCCGCAAACCCCTCCCGCACCGCGAAGCCGTGAAGCGCATCCTCCTCGCCCTCCTCCTGACAGCGTCCCTCCTCGCCCCCGCCGCCGCGCAGACGAGCGCGGACGAGGCGCGGCGGGCGCGCGTGGAGGCGCTCCTCCGGCGGATGACGCTGGAGGAGAAGGTGGGGCAGATGTCGCAGCTCTCCATCCACGCCCTCGCCGCCGAGGGCGGTCCCCAGCGCGACAGCCTCCGCCTCGACCCGGCGAAGCTCCGCGAGGCGCTGGTGGAGCGGCACGTGGGCTCACTCCTGAACGTGGTGGGCGGCTCGCTTTCCGTCGAAGGATGGCACGCGCTCGTCGGCCAGATCCAGGACGTGGCGACGAAGGAGACGCGGCTGGGGGTCCCCGTGGTCTACGGGATCGACTTCGTCCACGGGGCCAACTACACGCGCGGCGGGACGATCTTCCCCCACAACCTGGGGCTGGCGGCCACCTTCGACCCCGCCCTCGCCCGCGCCGCCGGGGAGGTGACGGGGGACGAGGCGCTGGCGTCCGGGCTCCCCTGGAACTTCGCGCCCGTCCTCGACGTGGGGCGCCAGCCGCTCTTCCCCCGCTTCTACGAGACCTTCGGCGAGGACCCGCTCGTCACGGCGGTCCTCGGGCGCGAGCAGGTGCTGGGGATGCAGCGCGGGGGGCGCGTCGCCGCCACCCTCAAGCACTACCTGGGGTACAGCGCGCCGCGCACGGGGCGGGACCGCACCCCGGCCGCGCTGACCCCGCGCGAGATCCGCGAGCTCTTCCTCCCCCCGTTCGCCGAAGGGGTCCGCGCCGGGGCGAAGGCGGTGATGGTCAACTCGGGCGACGTCGACGGCGAGCCGCTCCACGCCAGCCGCTACTGGCTCACCGAGGTCCTCCGCGGCGAGCTGGGGTTCGAGGGGGTGATCGTCACCGACTGGGAGGACATCTACTACCTCCACACCCGCCACCGCGTGGCGCCGACGATCAAGGACGCGGTGCGGATGGCCGTGGAGGCGGGCGTCGACGTCAGCATGACGCCGCTGGACTACCGCTTCAACGACGCGCTGGTGGAGCTGGTGCGCGAGGGGGCGATTCCCGAGGCGCGGATCGACCAGTCGGTCCGCCGGGTGCTGATGCTGAAAGCCGGACTGGGGCTCCTCGACCGGCCGTATCCGGAAGCGGCGGCGAAGGGGCGCTTCGCCACGGCAGCGGCGGCGGCGCTGGCCCGGCGGGCGGCGCGGGAGTCGATCACGCTGCTGAAGAACGAGGGCGTCCTCCCGCTGCGGAAGGACGCCCGGATCCTGGTGACCGGCCCGGCGGCGGGCTCGCTCTCGGCGCTGAACGGGGGGTGGACCTACACCTGGCAGGGGACCGACGCCTCGCACTTCCCCGACGGCCCGCGCACGCTCCTGGAGGCCATGCTCCGGCGCGGGCGCGACGTGCGCTACGTGGCCGGCGCCGGCTTCACCGAGGCGGGCGACCCGGCGGCGGCCGCCCGCGCGGCCCAGGACGCGGACGTCGTCGTGGTCGCCGTCGGCGAGGACGCGTACGCCGAGGGGGTGGGAAACCTGGCCGACCTCACCCTCCCCGAGCCGCAGCTGCGCCTGGTGGAGGCCCTGCAGGCCACGGGGAAGCCGACCGTGCTGGTGCTGGTGGAGGGGCGCCCCCGCATCGTCCGGCGCGTGGTGGACCGCGCCGGGGCGGTGGTGATGGCGTACTGGCCGGGGATGCACGGCGGCGAGGCCCTCGCCGACGTCCTCTTCGGCGACGTGAACCCCAGCGGGCGCCTCCCCTTCACCTACCCGCGGCATCCGAACGCGCTCCTCACCTACGACCACCGGAACACGGAGACGCTGAACGGCGGCTCGCCCACCGTCCCCGGCTTCGACCCGCAGTGGCCGTTCGGCCATGGTCTGAGCTACACCACCTTCGCCTACCGCGACCTGCGGCTGGGGCGGACGGAGATGGGCCCCGCCGACTCCGTCGCCGTCCAGGTGACGGTGACGAACACCGGCGCGCGGGCGGGGACGGAGACCGTCCTCCTCTTCACCTGCCAGCACTACGCGTCGGTGGCGCCCCCCGTCCGCCGCCTCCGCGCCTTCCAGAAGGTGGCGCTCGAGCCGGGTGAAGCGCGCACGGTCGCCTTCACACTGGGGGCGGATGATTTACGCTTCGTGGGGCCGGGCGGGCGGTGGGTGCTGGAGCCGGGGGCGTTCGACGTGATGGTGGGCGGGCTCACCGCCACCTTCCGGGTGACGGGCGGCGCGCCCGCTCACCAGAGCCGGAAGAACCAGCCGTAGAGGAAGCGCGCGGCGGCCGGCAAGAGGGCGAAGAGGGCGTAGGCGGCGGCCGAGAGGGGGAGGTTGGTGTAGCGGTAGAGGGAGCCGGGATAGAACTCGGCCACCAGCGTGCACGCCATCCAGCAGGTGACGAGGCCGAGGAGGTGGAGGAGCGCCGCCCCCCACACCGGCGCCCCCGCCGCCGCCGCGCCGACGGCCAGCGCGGCGAACGCCGACCACCCCGCCACCACCACGCCGCTGGCGACGAGGTTGGAGATCATGAAGGCGTCGGGGTGGTCGTCGAGGTCGATCCGGAAGCGCCGGTGGAGGACGGCCACGAAGGCCGACACCAGCCAGACGGCGAGGAGGAGAACGCCGAGCCCCTTCGCCAGCGACGCCGCCAGCCCCAGCCGCCCCGCCGGCCAGAGCGCGAGCGCGATCACCCCCAGGAGGATCAGCTCCAGGGCGACGACGAGGCGGAACTGCACCACCTGCTCGCGGAGCTCTTCGGCGGCGGATCGGGGCATCCTCTCCTCCGGGTGGACGGTTCTCTCGGGGAAGATACGCCGTCCACGGACGAATCCCAGGAAAATCGACGGAGGGGGTGAAAAGAGACGGGCCCCCGCCG
>DATACF010000693.1:0-3965 GCA_036259235.1 Longimicrobium sp.
CCACGCTCCGCGAGCATCCCTGCTCGCGCGGCGAGACGGGCGGCTTCCTGGAGCGGCTGGAGGAGGGGACGCACCTCCCCCACATCCTCGAGCACGTCGCCCTCGAGCTCCAGACCCTCGCCGGGAGCGACGTCTCCTTCGGGCGCGTCGTCGAATCGGGCGACCCCGGCGTCTGGTGGCTGATCGTCGCCTACGAGGAGGAGGACGTCGGCCTCCAGGCCGTCCGCGAGGGGGTGCGGCTGGTGAAGGCGTGCATCACCGGCGAGCCCTTCGACGTCGAGGAGTGCGTCGACGACCTCCACGACCTCCTCGAGGACGTCCGCCTGGGGCCCTCGACCGCGGCCATCGTCGACGAGGCCGAGCGGCGGGGGATCCCCGTGCGGCGGCTGAACTCGCGCTCGCTGGTGCAGCTGGGGCTCGGCGCCAACCTCCGGCGGGTGCAGGCGGCCATGTCCGACTACACCAGCGCCATCGGCGTCGAGATCGCGCAGGACAAGGACGACACCCGGCGCGTCCTGGGAAACATCGGCCTCCCCGTCCCCCAGGGCGACACCGCCACCACCGTCGAGGCCGCGCTCGAGATCGCGGCCGAGATCGGCTACCCGCTCCTCCTCAAGCCCCTCGACGCCAGCCACGGCCGGGGGATCTCGGGGAAGCTCGAAGACGAGGCCGGCGTCCGCCGCGCCTTCCCCGTGGCGCAGGAGTTCGGGCGGCGGGTGGTCGTCGAGCGCTACGTCGAGGGGCGCGACTACCGCGTCCTGGTCGTCGACGGGCGCGTCGTCGCCTGCGCCGAGCGCCTCCCCGCGCACGTGGTGGGCGACGGGAAGCAGACCATCGCCGAGCTGATCGTCGAGGCCAACCGCGACCCGCGGCGGGGGAAGGGCCACACCAAGACCCTCACCCGCCTCCCGGCCGACGCGCGGACGGTGGAGTTCCTCACCCAGCGGGGCCACTCGCTCGAGACCGTCCCCGCGCGGGGCGAGCGGGTCCTCCTCCGGGCCACGGCCAACCTCTCGACCGGCGGGACCTCCATCGACCGCACCGACGAGATCCACCCCGACAACGTGACGGCGTGCGAGATGGCCGCCGGCGTCGTGGGGCTCGACATCGCGGGGATCGACGTCCTCTCGCCCGACATCTCCATCCCCTTCCGCGAGAGCGGGGCGGTGATCATCGAGGTCAACGCCGCGCCGGGGCTGCGCATGCACACGCACCCCAGCGAGGGGACGCCGCGCAACGTCGGCGGGCCCATCATCGACATGCTCTATCCCCCGGGGTCGCCGTACACCATCCCCGTCATCGCCATCACCGGGACCAACGGGAAGACGACGACCACGCGGCTCACCGCCCACCTCTTCCGCCAGACGGGGAAGACGGTGGGGTTCACCACCACCGACGGCGTCTACCTCCAGGACCGGCTGGTGATGGAGGGCGACATGACGGGGCCCTTCTCGGCCAACATCATCCTCTCCAACCCCACCGTCGAGGTGGCGATCCTGGAGACCGCGCGCGGCGGGCTCCTGCGCGCGGGGCTGGGCTTCGACGAGTGCGACGTGGGCGTGGTGCTGAACGTCTCGGCCGACCACCTGGGGCTGCGCGGGATCAACACCCTGGAGCAGCTGGCCGAGGTCAAGGCGGTGATCCCCGCGGTGGTCAAGCGCGAGGGGCACGCGGTGCTCAACGCCGACGACCCGCTGGTCTACGCCATGCGCGAGCGGACGACGGCAGACATCGTCTTCTTCTCCACCGCCGCGCCGGGCGAGAACGCGCTCTTCGAGGAGCACCTGGAGCGCGGGGGGATCGGGGCGCGGATCGAGGACGGGACCTTCGTCATCCGGCGCGGGCGGCTGCGCATCCCCATCGCCACCGTCCGCGAGGTGCCGCTGACGATGGGCGGGGCCGCGCGCTTCCAGCAGGGGAACATCCTGGCGGCCATCGCCACCGCGTACGTGCAGGGGGTGCGCTACGACACCATCCGGGCCGGGCTCCTCTCCTTCTTCCCCTCGCCGTCGATGACGCCGGGGCGGCTCAACCTGCTGCGCGTGGGCGAGGCGCGGGTGCTGGTCGACTACGCGCACAACGCGGCGGCGGTGGCGGGGCTCATGGACATGGTCGCCAGCATCCCCGCCAAGCGGCGGATCGGCGTCGTCACCGCCCCCGGCGACCGGCGCGACGAGGACATCCGCGAGGTGGGGCGCTTGTCGGCCGGGCTCGACCGGGTGATCGTCAAGGAGGACGACGACCTGCGGGGGCGGGCCGACGGCGAGGTGGCGGGGCTGGTGATCGAGGGCTTACGCGAGGGCGGGATGCACGGCGACCAGATCGAGGTCGTGCGCACCGAGGAGGAGGCGGTGTCGCGGGCGGTGTCGGAGCTCGGCGAGGGGGACCTGGCCGTCGTGCTCGTCGACGACGTCCCCGGCGTCCTCACGCTCGTCCGCTCGCTCAACGGAGGCGGGTCGGTCGCGGCGAGCGCGTGAGCATGGGTCTGCGCGGCTCCCCGGGTTTTCTACCGGGCACCGGGCACTCGGAACTGCGAACCACGCCTTTGGGCATGTCCCCGCTGCGCGGGGCCGGGCTGCGGGCGCCGTAGGAAACGATTCTACCGTTTCCAACAGCGCGGAGCCCCTGGCGGACTCCACGGCGGCCGCGATCCCCTCACGAATCGCGGCCGTCTTCGCATTCCCCCCCGCCAGGGTCTTCGCCCTCCGGGCCCGCATCCCTCATGCAACGTCGCAGGCGGCGTCCGGTCCGTCGTGATCGGCGGCCTTTCGTCGCATGCCTCGGCCACCGCGGCCCCCCTCTCCCGGCCCCTCCCCCCGCACGCGGTGGGCGTGCGTGTGGAGGGGAGAACATCATCCCGATCCGCGACTCACGAGCCTTCCTCCACCCCACCGCCAGCTTTCCACATCGGACCCCAAAGTCCCCCTCCCCGGAACGGGAGAGCGTGGCGAGCCTGAGCGAGCCGGGTGAGGGCCCCCGCGTGGAGCCCGCCTCACGCTCCGAATCCAACGCACTCCCGCACTCCCGCACTCACGCACTTTGTACTCACCCTCCCGGCCCCTCATTTGCGCAACCATCCCGGCTACGCCGAACCGTCACCCGGACCCCGGAGCGATGACCCGTCCCGACCCGTACACCGAGATCCAGCTCGTGGGGCTGCGCTCCTTGCGCGGCGCCAACTTCTGGTCGCGCCGGCCGGTGACGCGGATGGACGTGGCCGTGGGGGCGTACGACGAGATCCACTCGGCCGAGGTGCCGGGGTTCACGGAGGCCCTCCTGGCGGCGCTCCCCGGGCTCTGGGAGCACCGGTGCAGCATCGGCGAGCGCGGGGGGTTCGTCACGCGGCTCCGTCGCGGCACCTACGCGCCCCACATCGCCGAGCACGTGGGGCTCGAGCTCCAGTCGATGATCGGGCACGACGTCGGCTACGGCCGCGCCCGCGGCGGCGACCGGCCGGGGGAGTACACCGTCGTCTTCGAGCACCTCCACGCCGAGGTGGGCCTCCGCGCGGCGGCGCTGGCGCTGGAGACGGTGCAGCGCGCCTTCGCGGGGGAGCTGGAGGGGGTCGAGCACGCCCTCGCCGAGCTGGAGGCGCTTTCCGCCTCGCCCGACGTCCCCGCGCTCCGCCAGCACGTCCTCTGCGGGATCACCGGCGGCGGCGACCGCGTGGCGGCCCGCGACGAGATGGTGCGGCGCGGCGTCACGGCGGACGAGCTGGTGGTCGACGTGGCGCCGTCGTACCTCCTGAACGCGGGGCTCCCGTACTCGGCCTCCGAGATCGCCGTCATCCTCGACGCCGACCTCTCCGACGTCCCGGAGCGCTACCGCGAAGAAGGGCGCAACCACCAGCTCGTCTCCGTCCTCGCCGACGCCGTGCGCCGCGACGGGATCGTGGTGGTCCCCGCCAAGGAGTGGGAGGTGCAGGACCTGGCGCGCGACGCCGGGTGCCGCGTGGCCGTCTTCGC
>DATACF010000694.1:0-3682 GCA_036259235.1 Longimicrobium sp.
CGACGCTCGCGGCGCCCAGCTCGACCGCCAGCCGCACTCCCGGTCCGGCCGAGAGCTGGTTGGCGTGCACCCGGAGCCCCAGCCCGGCCGCCCGGCCGGCTTCCAGCACCGCTCGGGCCGCGGAGGTGGAGCGCGACGTCGGGACCGCCCGCGGACAGGACCGCGGAAGCGACGGCGAGGAAGTCCGGCCGGGCCAGGACCGCGTCGTCGGTGACGGCGTGGAGCGGCGGGAGCGCGTCAGCCATCCACGCCGAAGCGCTCGCCCACGGCCACGCCCCGCCCGCGCACCCACTCGCCCGCGCCCATCCGGCGCTTCCCCGGCGGCTGCGCCTCGCGGACGCGCACGGCGCCCTCGCCCGCCGCGACCAGCACGCCCGACTCGTCGGCCGCGAGGACGAGGCCGGGCTCGCCGCTCCCCTCCTCGACGCGGGGGCGGAAGAGCTTGACGGCGCCGCGCGCGCCCAGCGGGCTCCAGGCGCCGGGGACGTCGTCGAGGCCGCGGATCCAGCGCGCCACCTCGGAGGCCGGGCGCGTCCAGTCGAGGCGCGCCGTCTCGCGGTCGAGCTTGGGGGCGTAGGTGGCGAGGGCGTGGTCCTGCGCCTCCTCGGCGATCTGCCCCGCCTCCATCATCGCCAGCGTCTCCACCAGCGCCTCGGCGCCCACCTCGGCCAGCCGCGCCGCCAGCTCGCCCCCGCTCTCCTCCGGGTCGATCGGCTCCTCGACGCGGAGGAGCATGGGGCCCGAGTCGAGCCCCGCCTCCATCCGCATGATCGTCACCCCCGAGTTCTCGAGGCCGCGGAGGATGGCCCACTGCACCGGCGCCGCGCCGCGGAGCCCGGGGAGGAGCGAGGCGTGGATGTTCACCGAGAACCCCAGCCGCGGGAGCGCCAGCACCTCGGGCTTGAGGAGCTGCCCGTAGGCCACGACGACCGAGAGGTCCGGCTCCAGGGCGAGCACCTGCGACATGAACTCGTCCCCCCGCGCCCGCTCGGGCTGGAGGACGGGGACGCCCATCGCCAGCGCCTCCTCCTTCACCGGCGACATCGTCACCCCGCGCCCCCGCCCCGCCGGGCGGTCGGGCTGGGTGACGACGCCCACGACGTCGTGCCCCTCGTCGGAGAGGGCCCGGAGCGCCGGGAGGGCGAAGAGGGGGGTGCCCCAGAAGAGGACCTTCACGACGCCAGCTTCTTGAACTTGCGCAGCACCATGTTCCGCTTGAGCGGGCCCAGGCGGTCGATGAAGAGGACCCCGTCGAGGTGGTCGATCTCGTGCTGGAGGCAGCGCGCCAGCATCCCCTCGGCCTCCATCCGCACCGGCTTCCCGAAGCGGTCGAGCCCCTCGACCGTCACCGTCGCCGGGCGCTCCACCACCGCCGCCACGCCGGGGATGCTCAGGCACCCCTCCTCGGCGCGGTCGAGCGCCGCCGAGCTCTCCACGATCCGGGGGTTCAGGAGCGCGAAGGGCTCCACGCCGGGCTCGTTGACGTCGACGACGATGATCCGCTTCGAGATCCCCACCTGCGGCGCCGCCAGGCCGATCCCCCGGGCGTCGTACATGGTCTCGAACATGTCGTCGATGAGCGTCTCCATCTCGGCGTCCGGGCCCTCGACCTCCACGGCCTTCCGGCGGAGGACGTCGGAGCCCAGCATCTCGATCTTCAGCAGCGACATCGTCGTCCCCGCTTACTTCTCGACCGGCGCGGCGCCGGGCGCATTGATCACCCGGACGATCCGGCCGCGCTCGACGACGACGACCGCCTGCCCGGTGCGCACCTGCACCGTGTCGTCCTTGATCCCCGTGATCTCGCCGATCAGCCCGCCGGCGGTGACCACCTGGTCGCCCTTCTTGAGCGCCGCCACCATCGCCTGGTGCGCCTTGAGCTGGCGCCGCTGGGGGACGATCAGGATGAAGTAGAAGATGGCCAGCATGGCCAGGATCGGCACGAAGCTCAGGATCGGGTTGGCCCCCTGCGCCTGCGCCAGCATCAGCGTCGCGGTCTCCATCGGTCTTCCGTCGTTGGTCGGTGTACGTGGGAAGCGAATCGTCCCGTCGCCGGTCGTTTCGCGCGTCCTACCCCTTCGCGGCCGCGGCCTTCCCCGCGTGGAAGCGCTCCAGCCACCCCCGGCTCCACCCCGCGAACTCGCCGCGGAGGACGGCCTCGCGCGCCCGCTCGCCCAGCCGCACCAGGAAGCGGAGGTTGTGGATGGAGAGGAGCCGCATGCTGAGCGCCTCGCCCGCCACGAAGAGGTGGCGGAGGTAGGCGCGGGTGTAGGTGCGGCAGGTGTAGCAGTCGCACTCCGGGTCGAGCGGCCCCGCGTCGGTGAGGAAGCGGCGCTGCTTGATGTTGATCTGCCCCTCCTCGGCCAGCCACACCGCGCCGTTGCGCCCGTTCCGGGTGGGGGCCACGCAGTCGAACATGTCGATCCCCCGCCCGATGGCCTCCAGGAGGTCGTCGGGGTAGCCGACGCCCATCAGGTACCGCGGGAGGCGCGCCGGGAGCTCGGGCTCCAGCGTCTCCAGCGTGCGGTACATGGTCGGCTTCGGCTCGCCGACGCTGAGGCCCCCGACGGCAATTCCGTGCCAGTCGCCCGCGGCCAGCGTCCCCCGCGCCGAGGCCACCCGGAGGTCGGGGTGGACGCCCCCCTGCACGATGGGGAAGAGCGCCTGCCGCGGCGTCTCGTCGCGCGCGGCGATCTCGTCGAATCGCGTCCTGCACCGGTCGAGCCAGCGGAGCGTCCGCTCGTACGCCTCGGTGGCCAGCGCGCGGCTCGACTGCCCCGGCGGGCACTGGTCGAAGGCCATGACGATGTCGGCCCCCAGCGCCCGCTCGATCTCCATCACCCGCTCGGGGGTGAAGAGGTGGCGGCTCCCGTCGATGTGGCTCTGGAACTCGACGCCGTCCTCGCCGATGGTGCTGATGTCCGAGAGCGAGAAGACCTGGAAGCCGCCGGAGTCGGTGAGGATCGGCTTCTTCCAGTTCTGGAAGCGGTGGAGCCCGCCCATGGCCTCGACCACGTCGTGGCCGGGGCGGAGGTAGAGGTGGTAGGTGTTCCCCAGGATGATCTGGGCCCCCAGCCCCTCGACCTCCTCGGGGGTCAGCGTCTTCACCGTGGCCTGCGTCCCCACGGGCATGAACACCGGGGTCCTCACCTCGCCGTGCGGGAGGGTGAGCCGCCCGGCGCGCGCCGCGCCCTCGGTGGCCTCGATCTCGAACTCGAACAGAAGCGCGCTTCCGGCTCGCGTTTGACTCGTTCGTCCGGTACGGGTCTTCCCCGCGCCGGGCGGTCTGGACGTAAACGGGTAGTTTGTCGTAACGGGGGGGAGAAAGCAAGCCGCGACGGCCCCGTTGCCCGTCCTCCGCTCCCTCGCGGAGGCAGGCCCCGCCATGAATCTCACACAGGGGACACAGGGGGCACAGACGGAGCGCGTCGCGACACCGCGCTCCTCCGTGTCCCCTGTGTCCCCTGTGAGAGACCGCGGTTCTGGGGAGCTGGAGGAGTGAGAACAAACGTTTGATTGACGCGCCCGCGCTCGCGGCCTTCATTGGCTCATCGCGAGCGCCGTCCCACGGGCCGCGCTGCCTTCCCTCCGTCCCCTCGCGCCGACATGCACCTCGCCTTCGCGCGGCGCCCCGTCCACGTCCCCGCGTCCCCGTCCGCCCCCGCTTTCCGCTTCGGCGGGG
>DATACF010000695.1:0-12295 GCA_036259235.1 Longimicrobium sp.
AGACGTCGGGCTGCCCCGCGGCGTCGGTGAGGGGGATGGCGAGCCCCAGCGTCACGGGCGCGTCCGTGCCGCCGCACGCCGCGAGCGCGAGGAGGGCGGCGGCGGACGCGAGGCGGCGGCCGGGGCGGAGGCGCGGGGGGGTGGCCAAGGGGTGGGGCGGAGGGGCTCGGGGCGGTGGACGCGGGCGTGTATACAGGAGTTTCCCTCAACACTGGCGCGCGGTGCCCGTCCTGTCAATCGCTTCGTAAATCCCGTCGTTGCCTGCCGGGCGGGGGTGGGCTACGTTCCGGTCCTATGACGTTTCCAAAGGGTTTCCGGGTGGCCGTTTCCGGCCTTTGCACGCGCCTCCGCCCGCGCGCCGCGGCGGGGAGGGCCGACGCGTGAGCGCGGCGGCGAAGGAGCACGAGGACGACCGCTACGACCGGCCGTACGACATGCGGCTGATGCGGCGCCTCCTCTCGTACCTGCGGCCGTACCGGCTGCGGGTCGCCGGCGCGGTGGCGCTCCTCTTCGGCGGGGCGGCGGTGGAGCTGGTGGGCCCGTACCTGACCAAGGTGGCGCTCGACGCGGCCATCCCCCAGCGCGACCTGGGCTTCCTCTCGCTCCTGGTGGCGGCGTACGCGGCGTCGCTGGTGCTCTCGTTCGTCTTCGAGTACGCCCAGACGCTGCTGACGACCTGGCTTGGGCAGCGGGTGATGTACGACCTGCGGATGGAGGTCTTCGCCCACCTCCAGCGGCTTTCCCTGCGCTACTTCGACCGCAACCCGGAGGGGCGGCTGATGACGCGGGTGACCAACGACGTGGAGAGCCTGAACGAGGCCTTCTCGTCGGGGATCGTCACGGTGTTCGGCGACGTCTTCACGCTGGTCTTCATCTTCGCGGCGATGCTCCGGCTCGACTGGCGGCTGGCGCTGGTGACCTTCACCGTCCTCCCCGTGGTGGCGGTGTCGGCGTCGGTCTTCCGGGGGCTGATCCGCAAGGCGTACCGCGACATCCGGGTGCGGCTGGCGCGGATCAACGCCTTCCTCCAGGAGCACGTCAGCGGGATCCGGGTGGTGCAGCTCTTCGGGCGCGAGCGGCCGGTGATGGAGCGCTTCGCGGCGGTCAACCGCGACCACCTGGAGGCGCACCTCCGCTCCATCACCTACTACGCGCTCTTCTTCCCCGTCATCGAGGTGCTGACCGCCGTGGCGATGGCGCTGATCCTCTGGTACGGCGGGGTGCAGACGCTGGGGGGCGGGGTGACGGTGGGGACGGTGGCGGCCTTCCTCCAGTACACGCGCCGCTTCTTCCGCCCCATCCAGGACCTCTCGGAGAAGTACAACCTCCTCCAGGGGGCGATGGCGGCCTCGGAGCGGATCTTCGAGCTCCTCGACACCGAGCCCGAGGTCCGCGACCCCGACGCGCCGCTCCACCTCCCGGTCCCGGGGCGGGGGGAGATCGAGTTCCGCGACGTCTGGTTCCGCTACGACCCCGACGGCGAGTGGACGCTGAAGGGGGTGAGCTTCCGCGCCCGCCCCGGCGAGCGGGTGGCGATCGTGGGGGCGACGGGGGCGGGGAAGTCGACGATCATCAACCTCCTCATGCGCTTCTACGACCCGCAGCGGGGGGAGGTCTTCCTCGACGGGGTCCCCATCCGCCGCCTCCCGGTGCGGGAGCTGCGCGACCGGATCTCGCTGGTGCTCCAGGACGTCTTCCTCTTCAGCGAGGACGTGCGGCGCAACATCCGCCTGGGGCGCGAGGACATCTCCGACGCGGCGGTGGAGGCGGCGGCGCGGCGGGTGGGCGCGGACCGCTTCGTGGCGCGCCTCCCGCGGGGGTACGCGCAGCCGCTGGGCGAGCGGGGGACGTCGCTCTCGGTGGGCGAGCGGCAGCTGGTGAGCTTCGCGCGGGCGCTGGCCTTCGACCCGCTGGTCCTGGTCCTCGACGAGGCCACGTCGTCGGTCGACTCGGAGCTGGAGGCGCAGATCGAGGAGGCGCTGGGCGAGCTGATGCGCGGCCGCACCTCGCTGGTCATCGCCCACCGCCTCTCCACCGTCCAGAGCGCCGACCAGATCCTCGTCCTCCACCACGGCGAGGTCCGCGAGCGCGGCACCCACGCCGAGCTCCTCCGCAACGGCGGGCTCTACGCCCGCCTCTACGAGCTCCAGTTCGTCCGCGCCGCCCCCGTCTCCGACGCGGCGGACTAGAGGATCGGCACGGACTCCGCCCTCTCATTCCGAGCGAAGCCGAGGAATCTACTCCGCGAGCCGTGATGCCCGTCGACGCGCACCGGTGCCCGCCCTGTCATTCCGAGCGAAGCCGAGGAATCTACTTCGCGAGCCGTGATGCCCGTCGAAGCGCGACGGTGCCCGTGCCGTCATTCCGAGCGAAGCCGAGGAATCTAGCCGGCCTCACCCGGATGTCGGCCGATCCACGACGAACGACGCCCCGCCTCCTCTCGCGGAAGGCGGGGCGTCGTATTTCTCCGGCTCGTGCGGACCGGGCTTCCGCGCGCGGGGGTCGGAGGCGGGGCCCTCCCTCCGGAATTCAAGAGCTCGCTTCGCTCGAACAGCTTGAACTCCTCCGGGAGGACCCCGCCTCCTCTCGCGAGCGTCGCCGCTCGCCGGTTCGCGCTGGACTGGCTGCCGCCGCCTAGTCCGCCTCCACCCACCGCCCCGGCTCCAGCACCGCCCCGTCCGCCCCCACCACCCCGGCCTCGGCCAGCGGGTCGCGCCCGCGGAAGGTGCCTTTCGTCCCGGCCAGGCGGAAGCGCGCGAAGAGCTCCTCGGCGTACCACCCCTCGTCGCGGGTGCGGCGGACGACCTCGGCGTGCTCGGGGGTGCGGTACGCCCACGCCTTCATGGACGCCCCGCTCCGCCACACGCTCAGCGTCCCCTGCTTGATCCACGGCGTCTCGCCGACCCCGAAGCTGAGGAGGAGGTCCGGGCTCTCGCGGAGCGTGGCGTCCACCGGCGCCACCTCCGACCAGAACGCCCGCGCCCGCTTCGGCCGGAGGGTGGCGCGGGTGAGCACCGCCACCGGCTCGGCGTCGGCGAGGCGCGCTTCGTCGGTGGCCGCCGGGCCGAAGGGGTCGCGCCCCGCCCACCGGCCGTGCCAGGAGACGGGGCGGAGGAGGACGGTGTACGTCTCCTCGCCCAGCCGCCGGTACGCCCGCATCACCCGCGAGCCGTTGACGAACGACTCCCACGCCGCGTCGTCCTCCCACACCGAGAAGAGCGCCCAGGTGCGGAGGTCGGGGACCGCGCTGAAGCCGATCCCCGCCCCCGTCCCCAGGAGCCGCGAGAACTTGAGCCCCGGGAGGCGCGCCAGGAACGGGCGCTGCGTGACCATGTGCAGCGCGCCCCGCCACGCCCGTCCGGGCGTGTAGCGCACCACCGTCAGCGCGGCGAGGACGCTCACAGCCGGGCCAGCGCGCGCACGTCGTCGCGCGTCTGCTCTTCGGTGGCCGCGTCGGAGATCACCACCCGCAGCCGCCCCTCGCGGTCGATCCCGTAGACCACCGAGGTGTGCGGCATCGCCCCCGGCCGCCGCGGGGCGTGGGCCCCGTGCGCCGCGGCGGGGCCTTCCGTCGGCGGGGGCGGCATCACGTACGCCCCGTACCCCGCCATCGCCGCCGCCACCGCCGCCGAGTCGCCGGTGAGCCCGGTGGCGAAGGGGCCGAAGCGGCGGACGTACTCCTTCATGACCGCCGGGGTGTCGCGCGCGGGGTCGATGGTCACCAGGAGGACGCGGACGTCCTCGGCGCGCCCGCCCAGGTCGCCGATGACGCGCCCCAGCCGGCTCATCGTGGTCGGGCAGACGTCGGGACAGTGGGTGAAGCCGAAGAAGAGGAGGACGGGGTGGCCGCGGTACGAGGCGAGCGTCACCGGGCGCCCGTCGTGGTCGACGAGGCGGAAGTCGGGGGCGGGGGCCACCTCCTCGTACGTGGTCCCGTGGAAGCGCGGCCCCGGGTTGGCGCTCCAGGCGCCGTACGCCACCGCCGACGCGACGATCAGCGCCGACAGGGCGAGCGTGGTCCGGAGCGGGACTCTGCCGTTCTTCATCATCCCCAGCTGCTTCGTTCTGGATTCCGGTCGATGGACGGGCCCTGATACCCCGGCGCGGGGCGGGCGGTCGCCCCCGGGACGGATGTTGCATCGGGAGCGGGCCGCGGGGCGCAAAGGTAACGCCCGGCGCCACTTCGTGCCATTCGGACGCGTCTCCCGGCGTGGGGGAGACGCCCACGGGGAGGGGGAGATCCGCCGCTTGTGGCGCTTTCGCGCGCGGGCTACGTTGCGCGCGCGGGCGGCCCGGTGCGCGGGCCGCGCGGGGCACGGACACGAGCGGAGGACGGGGATGGACCGGGAAGAACTGCGGCGGAGGATCACCGAGGCGTACCAGGACCGCGAGCGGCTGCACCACCGCGACACCGTCGACGCGGTGGAGACGGTCGTCTACATGCTCGACCGCGGCGAGATCCGCGTGGCCGAGAAGGCCGACGGCGAGTGGCGGGTGAACGCGTGGGTCAAGGAGGCCATCCTCCTCTACTTCGCGCTCCAGCCGCTGGAGAACATCGAGGCCGGCGAGCTGCGCTTCTACGACAAGATCCGCACCAAGCGGGGGCTGAAGAAGCAGGGGATCCGCGTGGTGCCCCCCGGCGTGGCCCGCTACGGCTCGTTCCTGGAGCCCGGGTGCGTGCTCATGCCCGGCTACGTCAACATCGGCGCCTACGTGGGCGCGGGGACGATGGTCGACACCTGGGCCACCGTGGGCTCGTGCGCCCAGATCGGCAAGGGCGTCCACCTCTCCGGCGGCGTCGGCATCGGCGGCGTCCTCGAGCCCCCCGGCGCCACGCCGGTGATCGTCGAGGACGGCGCCTTCGTCGGCTCGCGCTGCATCGTGGTCGAGGGGGTGCGCGTGGAGGAGGAGGCCGTCCTCGGCGCCAACGTCGTCCTCACCGCCTCGACCCCGATCGTCGACGTCACCGGCCCGGAGCCCGTCATCACCAGGGGCCGCGTCCCCGCGCGCTCGGTGGTGATCCCCGGGACGATGCCGAAGGAGTTCCCCGCGGGCGTCTTCCACGTCCCCTGCGCCCTCCTGATCGGCCGCCGCACGGAGTCGACCGACAAGAAGACGTCGCTCAACGACGTGCTGCGGACGTTCAACGTGCAGGTGTGAGGAAGTGCGTGAGTGCGTAAGTCCTGAGTCCTGAGTCCTGAGTCCTGAGTCCTGAGTCCTGAGTGACCACGCGGGACCCAGGGCTGTCATCCCGAAGGGAGCGTCCGTCCGGTGTCCGACGCCACACGGCCGCCTGGACGCTCCCGAGGGATCTGGCCGGCGCGCCGCGAGGCCGGTCTCCGTGCACGGGGAGTGGATCGCTACGGCGGCTTCGGATGATTTCGCAATGATCGATGGGGGAGGCGGAGTGCGCGAGACGGTGGAGACGACGGCGGGGGCGGAGGGTGGAGCGATCCGCGAGGCGCTGGCGGGGCTGACGCTGGAGCTGTGCCGTATCCCCAGCGAGACGCTGCACGAGGCGGAGATCGCCGGGTGGGTGCAGCGGCGGTGCGTGGAGGCCGCGGGGGCCGAGGCGGTGAAGCGGATCGGCAACTCGGTGGTCTGCGACCCCTGCGTCGACGACCCGCACCGGCAGGCGCTCCCCGCGGTGGCGCTGGTGGGGCACCTCGACACGGTGAAGTGCGCCGAGGTCCAGGACTACGAGATCCGCGACGGGCGCGTCTACGGGTGCGGCGCCAGCGACATGAAGGCGGGCGTGGCGGTGATGCTGGCGCTCCTGGACCACTGGCGCGAGCTGCACGGGACGCGGCCGGTGTGGATCTTCTACGACGCCGAGGAGGGGCCGGCCGAGCAGAACGGCCTGCAGCCGGTCCTCGACAGCGGCGTCCTCCCCCCGCTCGACTTCGCCTTCATCCTCGAGCCCACCGACCAGGGGCTCCAGCCCGGGTGCATGGGGACGCTCCACGCCACCGTCACGGTGCGCGGCACCCGCGCCCACAGCGCGCGCCCTTGGCAGGGCGAGAACGCGCTCTACCGCGCCCTCCCCCTCCTCGGGCGCTTCGCGGCGCGGGAGCGGCGCGCCGTCACCTTCGGCGACCTCACCTTCTACGAGGTGATGGTGGTGACGCAGGCGACGACGGTCAACTCCAAGAACGTCGTCCCCGACGCCGTGACGCTCAACGTCAACGTCCGCTTCGCGCCGGGGAACACGCCGGAGGCGGCGGAGGCGGAGCTCCGCGCGCTGGTGGGGGAGGACGGCGAGGTGGAGGTCACCGACTGCGCCCCCTCGGGCCAGGTGCACGCCGACCACCCGCTGATCCGCGACTGGCGGCTCCGCGAGGGGTTCCCCGTGACGCCCAAGCAGGCGTGGACCGACGTGGCCCGCTTCACCTCCAGCGGGATCCCGGCGGTCAACTTCGGGCCGGGCGAGACGTCGCAGGCGCACCAGGCCAACGAGTGGTGCTCGGTCGACTCGCTGGTCTTCTGCTACGGGGCCCTCCGCCGCTTCTTCGCCGCGTGAACCCCGCGCTCGCGGGGATCGCCCCCTCCATCATCCGCGCCCTGGGCGCCCGCAAGCAGCCCGGCGACGTCGACCTGGGGCTGGGCGAGCCCACCGTCCGCCCCGACCCCGCGCCCTTCGAGGCGGCGCTCGCGCGCGTCCGCGCGGAGGGGTGCCCGTACACGCCCAACGCGGGGGACGCGCGCCTGCGCGAGGCCATCGCCCGCGCGCACGCCTTCCCCGGGCGGGCGGAAGGCGCGAACGTCTGCGTCACCGTCGGCTCCGAGGAGGCGCTGTACCTGGCGATCAAGACGCTCGCCGACCCGGCGCGCGACGAGGTGCTGATCGTCGAGCCGTGCTACCTCGCCTACCCCAAGCTCTGCGCGCTGGAAGGGGTCCGCCACCGGATGGTGGCCCTCGACCCCGCGGACGACTTCCGCCCCCGCGCCGACACCGTCCTCGCGGCGCTGGGGCCGGAGACGCGGCTGGTGGTCCTCAACACGCCGTGCAACCCCACCGGCCGCGTCTGGCCCGAGGCCGAGCTCCGCGCGCTGGCGGACGGGCTCCTGGCGCGCGGCGGCGAGCCCGTGCACGTCCTCACCGACGAGGTCTACCGCGAGCTCTACTTCACGCCCGGGCGGCCGGTCTCCATCGCCGAGTTCTATCCGCACGCCGTCGTCGCGGGCTCGCTCTCCAAGAGCAACGCGCTCACGGGGCTGCGGCTGGGATGGCTGATCGGCGACGCGCCGACCATCGCGGGGGCGGTGAAGGTGCACCAGCTGGTGAACACGGCGGCCAGCACCTACGCGCAGTGGGTGGCGCTGGAGATCTTCGCCGACCCGTCGAAGCTGGCCGAGCACCGCCCGCTCTACGCCGGGCGCCGCCGTCTCCTCCTCGACCTCCTCGCCCGCCACGGCCTGGACGCCATCGCCCCCGAGGGCGCCTTCTACTGCTTCCTCCGCCTCCCCCCGCACCTGGCGCACGACTCCCTCGCCGCCGCCGAGCGGCTCCTGGAGGAGCACCGCGTCGTCGTCACCCCGGGCACCGCGTTCGGCGCCAGCGGCGAGGGGTGGCTCCGCCTCTCCTGGGTGGCCACGCCGGAGGATTTGGAGCGGGGGATCGGGCGCGTCGCGGCGTTCTTCGGCGCCTGAGCCCGGCCGGTTCCCGACAGCATTGACGTGACCGGTCCGGCCGGGTATCCATAGACTTCCCCGGTCGTTCGGCGCCCGCGCCTCTCCCGCGGCGGGCCGGGGTCCTCCGGCGCCGCGCGTCTTTCGTCCGTTTCCCCGTCCCGTCCCCCGCGCCCGCCAGGAGGCCCGGCCCCCCGCGCTTTGCGCCCGTTTTCGTCCAGCGAGGCCAGAATGAGCTCCATGGACCCCTCCGCCGGCTCCCTCCTCCGCGCCGACCCCACCCTCCTGATCGCTGAGCAGGTCGCGAAGGAGCGCTGCATCCTCTTCCTGGGCGCCGGCGTGCACTTCGGCCCCCCCGACGGCTCACCCTTCGCCTACCCCGAAGACCAGCGCCCGCCCACCGGCGGAACCCTCTCGCGCGAGCTGGCGAAGGCGTGCGGCTTCGAGCGGCAGTTCCCCGGAGAGAGCCCGGGCGACCTGCAGCGGGTCTCCGCCTGCTACGAGCACTTCCACCGGAGCCGGAAGAAGCTGACCGACACCGTCTGCGCCGCGGTGCAGCGGGGGCGCGCGCCCTCTCCCGTGCTCCGGGCGCTGGCCGAGCTCCCCTTCGCGCTGGTGGTGACCACCAACTACGACACGCTCTTCGAGACGGCGCTCCGCGACCTCGGGAAGACCCCCTTCGTGGGCGTCTACAGCCCGGCGCAGGACGCCATCGTCGACGAGCCCGCCGAGCCCACCGCCGCCTCGCCCTTCGTCATCAAGCTCCACGGCGACGTCCAGGATCCCTCGTCGCTGGTGATCACCGACGAGGACTACATCCGCTTCGTGATGCGGATGGGCGACAAGGACCCGCACAACCCCGTCCCCGAGACCTTCCGCTTCTACTTCAAGCGCTGGCCCACCCTCTTCGTGGGCTACTCGCTCCGCGACTACAACCTCCGCCTCCTCTTCCAGACGCTGCGCTGGAAGATGGACCGGGCCGACATCCCGGTGACCTACTCGGTCGACCCCCGCCCGGACCCGCTGATCCTGGCCGTCCTCCAGGACCAGCGGCAGTACGTCACCTTCCTCGCCGAGGACGCGTGGGAGTTCGTCCCGCGCCTCTATCGGCGGGTCACGGGGAAGGTGATGGCGGCGGCGCTCGCGCCGAAGCCGGAGGCGGAGGTGGCCGCGTGAGCGCCGTGACCGAGACGGCCGCCGGGCTGGCGCTCCCGGTGGCGGCGCCCGCCTCTCCGTACCGCGGGATCGAGCCCTTCCGCGTCGTCGACCGCGCCATCTTCTTCGGGCGCTCCCCCGAGGTGCGGCGCCTCTTCCGGATGGTGACGATCTACCGGGGGGTGCTCCTCTACGGCGACTCGGGGTCGGGGAAGTCGTCGCTGGTCAACGCGGGGTTCATCCCCCTGGCGGTGAAGGAGGGGCTGGCGCCCGAGCGGATCCGGGTGCAGCCCAGGGCGGGCGAGGAGGTGGTGCTGGAGCGGATCCCCGTCGGCCCGGGCGAGGGGGATCCGTACCTCCGCTCGCGGGTGGCGCCGGGGGAGGACGCCCCTCGGGTGGTCCTCTCGGCGCGGGAGCTCCTGGCGCGGCTGAAGACGCTGACGGAGCCCGCGCCGGCGGAGGCGCCCGACCCCGCCGGGAGAGCGCGCCCGCTCCTGATCTTCGACCAGTTCGAGGAGTTCGTCACCCTCTTCGAGGAGGCGCCCCCCGAGGAGGCGCGCGAGGCGCGGAAGGCCCTCCTGGCGGTGCTCACCGAGCTGCTCCGGAGCGAGACGCTCCCGGTGAAGCTCCTCTTCGTCTTCCGCGAGGACTACCTCGCCAAGCTGAACCTCCTCTTCCGCCAGGCGCCGGATCTCCCGGACCACTTCCTCCGCATCGCGCCCCTTCCGCCGAGCGCGCTCCACGACATCATCCGCGGGCCGTTCGAGAAGGTGACGGGGCTCTTCGCCCGGGAGCTGCCGGTGACGCTGGCCGGGAAGCTCGAGGCCGCCCTGGAGGCGCGGAGCGAGCAGGGGCTCCTGAACCTCTCGGAGGTCCAGATCGCCTGTCTCCAGCTCTGGGAGTCGGCGGAGCCGGAGAAGCTCTTCGACGCGGTGAAGGTCGAGGGGCTGCTGAGCGGGTACCTGGAGGACGCGCTCGACTCGCTCCCGGCGGAGCTGCGCGACCCGGCCGTCGTGGTCCTGACCCGGCTGGTGACCGGCGCCGGGACCCGGAACGTGGTCTCCCGCGACGACATCACCCATCAGAACCCGGGCGACCCGCCGCGGGAGGCGCTGGCGCGGGCGGTCGACGCGCTGGAGAAGACGGCGCTGGTGCGCCGCGAGCCGCGCCACGACGTCTACTTCTACGAGATCGCGAGCGAGTTCCTCGTCCCCTGGATCTACCGTAAGCGCAACGAGCGGCGGACGCGCGCCGAGCAGGAGGTGCTGCGGAGGTGGGCGTACCGCGCCGTGGCCGGGGTGGGGGTCCTGGCGCTCCTCGTCGTCTTCGGGAACAACTGGCTGAACAGCCAGGACGCGCGGGTGCGGCGGGCGGAGGAGGGGCGCGCCGAGGCCGAGCTCGGGCTCGACGCGGCTGCGCTCGAGCTGGGGACGGTGCGCGACTCGCTAAGGGAGGCGCGCGAGCGGATCGAGGCGGAGCGGGCGGCGGCGCGCACGCGGGAGGAGGCGGCGCGGGCGCAGTCGGAGGCGGCACTCGCCCAGGCGGGCGCGGCGCTCGCGGAGATGACCGGGTTCAGGAACCAGGCCGTGCTGCGGGCGCAGCGGGCGGAGCAGGCGCGCGACACCGCGGTCGCCAACGGGCGCGCCCGAGTGCAGCAGGTGAACGGGATCCTCGAGGACGTGATCGAGGCGCACGACGCGCGGCTGAGGAGCCTGGCGGCCGCGCGCGCCGCGCTCCAGGACTCGCTGGAGACGGAGCTCCAGCAGGTGCGGGCCGCGAGCCGCGACTCGGCGCGGGTGATCGAAGGCCTCCGCGCGGACCTCGGCCGGGCGCGGCGGCTGGCGCAGGGCCGGTCCGACTCGCTGGCGGCCCTCCGCGCGCTCCGGCGTGCGCCCCGGGACAGCTTGCCGGAGCGCTGAAGACGGCGGAGAACGGACAAGGGGCGGCCCCGAAACGGAGCCGACCCTCGGTTCTTTCCCGCGATCCGGCCCGGTCTCACCCGCCGGTCTTCGTCGCCGGCCCCGCGGCAGGCCGCGGCTGCGCCCCCCCGGTCCGCGCCGCCGAGTCCTGGGCCGCCTTCGCCGCGCGCTCGGCGGCTTCGCGCTGGCGGACGACCTTGTTGAGGCGCCCGCGGGGGACCTCCCAGCGGACCGGGCGCCACCCGCCGCGCTCCAGCGGCGAGGGCGAGCCGTCCCGGGGGCGGAGCGCGGCGTAGTAGACCTGGTAGTTGGAGCCGGGGTTCCAGAGGACCCAGCTCTTGAGCCCCGCGTCGTACGTCGCCTGGATCTGGTTGCGGACGTGGCCCGCGCCGTAGGTGATCCCGTCGCGGAGGTAGTCGGCGGTGAACGCCTGGAGCCAGGGGACGATCTCGCCCGTCTTCTTCCCCTCGGCCTGCACGAGCCGGGTCCGCTCGACCGCGTCCTGCATGGAGACGCGGACGAGCTCGTACGGGTGGGCGTTGGGGCGCTGGAAGCCGTACATCCCCGCGTAGTAGTGCGACGGGTAGACCATGGGGAGGACGGCGTCGGCGGCGGTGATCACCTTCTCCCAGTTCTGACCGATCCCCACGTCGCCCTCCAGGTGCGTCACCAGCCCGAAGACGTCGGCCGTCACCGGGACCTGGTATTCCGCCAGCCGCTGTTTGGAGTAGACGATGAAGTCGTGGATGTTGTCGGCGCGGCTCTTCTCGCCGGCGCCGGGGAAGGCCATGGTGCGGCGCATCGACTCGGTGACGTCGGGGAAGCGGACGTAGTCCCACTGCACCTCGGCGAAGCCCATGTCGAGGGCCTCGCGGGCGATGGCGATGTTGTAGTCCCACACGCGCCGGTCGTAGGGGTTCACCCACGGCTTCCCCTTCTGGTCGAGCCACGTCCCCCCGCTGGTGCTGCGGATGGCCATGTCCGGCTTCTTCTCGGCCAGCATCCGGTCCTTGAAGACGACGATCCGGGCGATGGGGTAGATCCCGTGCGCCCGGAGGGTGTCGACCAGCGCGGGGAGCCACTTCGACCCCGGCCGCTGGTCGGCCCCGATCTCCTTCGCCAGGGGGATGGCGGTGGAGTCGTGGGTGAGGTAGGTGTCCGACTCCTTGATGTCGATGACGAAGGCGTTGATCTCGGTCTCGTCGGCCACGCGGATCAGCTCGCGCATCCGCGACCGCGACCCCGCCGCCCACGCGTTGACGTAGAGCGCGCGGACCGAGTCGGGGCGGGGGACGCGGTTCCCGAAGCGGGCCTGGAAGCGCGCCGCGCTGTCGGCCCGCGCCCGCTCGGCGGCGGCGGCCGAGTCGGTCGTGGCCCCCTTCGCGCCCTCGGCCGGCGCGGGTTCTCCGCCGCCCGCGCCGCCGCACCCGGCGAGGGTCAGGGCGAGGGCGCAGAGGAGGGCGCGTCTGCGGACGGGAGTGCGGGTCGGGGGCATCGTGGCCTCGTTCCGGGGAAGGGAGGGACGTCCGGGAGGAAGGTCTAACGCGGCCCCGCCGCTCCGGGCAAGCCCGGGGGGGAACGACGGCGGGTCC
>DATACF010000696.1:0-3250 GCA_036259235.1 Longimicrobium sp.
CCCACGACCTCCCCCAGCTCCAGGCCGTCCACGACCGGCTCCTGGCCGCGCGCCGCGAGGAGGAGGAGCGCGCGCGCCGGCACGACGCCGCCGGGATGGCCGCCGAGGCCGTGGAGACGGCCGCGCGCGAGGTGCAGCGGAGCGCGGGGGCGCTGGAGCGCGCCACCGACGCGGCGCCGTACCTCAGGGGGCGCGGCCGGGCGGAGGTCGAGGCGGTCGGCGCGGCGCTCCGGGAGGTGCTCGACGGGGTCCGCGCCGTGGCCGACCACGTGGAGCGGCTGGAGGAGATCCGCCGCGGGCACGCCGAGCGGACGCACGCCGCCGGCCTCCTCCGCGCGCAGGTGGAGGCGCTGGCGCCGCGGATCGCCCGCGCCGACGAGCGCGTGCGGACGCTGGACGCGTCCATCCGCGCGCTCGAGGACCAGCTCCGCCGGGCCGACGTCGACCGCAGGGAGGTGGCGGAGAAGGTCCGCGCCCTGAACGCGCGGCTGGAGGAGATCGCCGCGCAGGACCAGGAGGCGAAGTCGGCGATAGACCGGAACGCCGGCGCGATCGAGAAGATGGTGGGGCAGCACGACGACCTCGCCGATCAGGTCCGCTCGGCGCGCCTCCGCATGGAGGCGGAGGAAACGACTCTCCGCCGCCGGGTCGAAGCTTATCCCACACTGGAGGAATACGCCGTTCTCGTGCGCGAGGGGCACACCGGCAGGGCCGCGTACCAGCTGCTCGAAGGGGCCGCCGACACTTCGACGCTGGAGGCGGCGGCCGAGCGGGCGGGCGAGGAGCTGCGGGCGGCGTTCATGCGGGCGCAGGGCGCGTTCGAGGAGATGAGTCCCACGCTGGACGGCGTCGTCCTCCGCTTCGCCTACGTGGACGGCGAAACGAGCCTCGATCGCGGCGAGATGCGCCTCGACGAGATCTTCCGCGCGCTGGAGGACGAGCGGGCCCGCAAGGAGACGCTGCTGGAAGAGGAAGACCGCAAGCTGATCGAGCAGCTGATGCTCCGCGAGGTGGTCGACGCCATCCGCGCGGCCATCGCCCAGACGCGCCGCTGGGTCGACGACGTCAACCGCACCCTCGCCGGGATGCGGCTCTTCAAGGGCGGGATCATGCGCCTCCAGTGGAAGGTGCGCGTCCGCGAGGCCGCCGACGCCTTCGACCCCGCGCGCCTCGACGACCTCCTCAGCCAGCGCGGGATCGCGCTCGACGAGGCCCGGCGCGAGGAGCTCCTGGAGATCTTCCGGACGATGGTCTCCGACATCCGCCGCCGCAACCGCGAGAAGGAGCTCCACGAGGACTACCGGACGGCGCTCCTGCGGATGGTCGACTACACGCAGTGGTACACCCTCACCGTCGAGCGCCGCGACGAAGGCGGGCGGTGGGTGCCGCTCACGCGCCGCCTCTACGGCCAGGGGAGCGGCGGGCGCCGCACCCTCGACCTCCTCCTCCCCCTGATCGCCGCCGTCTCGGCGCGGCTGGAGGCGGCCGACCCGTGGGCGCCGCGGCTGATCGGCTTCGACGAGGCGTTCGCGGGGGTCGACGACCGCAACGCCGCCGAGATCTACGGCCTCCTCTCGGAGCTGGGGTTCTGCTGGATCATGGCCACCGAGAAGACCACGGGGATCGGCGAGAACGTCCGCGGCTCGGCCACCTACGAGCTGCTGACCGACGGCGCCACCGTGGCCCCGGTGCTCAGCCTCTGGGACGGCGAGCGCCGCTACGAGTTCGTGGGCGACGAGCTGCTCGGGGTGCAGGTCGCCGCGCGGACCGCCTCCGCCTCCGCCGCGGAGGGGGCCCATGCGACCTGAAGACGCGCGGGACCTCCTGGCGCTGATGACGGAGCTCGGGCGGCTCGCGGAGGCGCTGCAGGCGTCGTTCGAGCGGAACGGGCGCCCGGCCGGCCTCCTGAAGGTGCTCGCCTACGAGGAGTCGGACGCGCTCGCGGCGCTCGTCGGGAAGCGCGTCAAGCCCGGGAGTGGGATCAAGGTCGCCGAGGTCGACCGTCTCCTGCGCGAGAAGACGCGGTTCCACTGCTCGCTCAAGGAAGCGCTGGAGCTGTACGCGCACAGGCCGATCGTCACCCGGAAGGAGCGCCGCGCCGCGCGGGCGGAGGCGTGGCGCGGGGCGTGGAGCCGGTGCTTCGGAGCCGTTCGCGACCTCGGCGTCGGTCCGGAGGCGCACGCCCGCGTCGTCACCTGGCTCCACGGCGACGAGCGCGGGGTGCGCTCCAGCTACCGGCGCTGGGGCCCGGACGGGCTCGTCGGCGCGGTGCGGACGGTCGCCGCCGCGTTCGACCGCCTCCCCGGCCGGGGGGGCGAGGTCGTCTACCTGTCGGAGCTGGCCGCCGAGGTCGCGGGCGGGCAGCACGGGCTCGACGCGAACACACCCGCCGGCCGGCTGCTGTACTACGCGCTCGCCTACACCTTTCCGGAAGCGGCCCAGCAGGCGAAGCGCGGGAGCGCGCTCTGGCGGACCACCCTGCTGACGGAGGCCGGGATCGCCCGCGGCCCCGTCTCCTCGCTGGTGCACGCCTACGGCCTCGACGGCGACACCGAGTATCTGCGGGGGCTTCGCGCGGCGGGGCTCGACCGTCCGCTGACTCTCCTGTCGCTCCGGCACCTCCGCGACGACGTCCGCGCCTGGCGCGGCGTGGCCTTCGTGGTCGAGAACCCCAACGTCTACGCGCCGCTCATCGACCGTCTGCGGGTCTTCGACCGGCGCTACCACCCCACGCTCGTCTGCACCACGGGGACGCTGAACCTGGCGGACTGGGAGCTGCTGGACGCCCTGGTGCGGAGCGGCGCGCACCTCTTCTACAGCGGCGACTTCGACAAGGAAGGGCTCGACGCCGCCGCCAAGGTCCTCGCGCGCTACCCCGAGGCGGCCAGCCCGTGGCGCCTGTCGCCCGCGGACTACCGCATCGCCGTCCAGGACGACGCGGTGCTCGATCCGGCGTCGCTGCAGCGCCTGGCGCCGCGGTTCCCGGAGCTGGTGGCGGAGATGTCCGCGCGCGGCCGCGCCGGCGACCAGGAGAAGCTGATCCAGGTGCTCGCGTCCGACCTGCGCCTCTTCGTGACCGAGGAGATCACCCCTCCGCGTCGCGGCGAGCCGGGTGGCCGGACCTCCGCCTCCCCCACACGCTGAAGCGCGTCGTGTCGGGGGAGGCGGAGGTCCGGCCACCCGGCTCGCCGCGACGCGGAGGGGTGATCTCCTCGGTCACGAAGAGGCGCAGGTCGGACGCGAGCACCTG
>DATACF010000697.1:0-4118 GCA_036259235.1 Longimicrobium sp.
CTTCACCACGTGGAGTTTGCGCATGTCGGGCTCCTGTTCGAGGAAAGTGAACGAAGAGCACGAAGATACCCGCCACTTCCACAGAGGTCTACAAGTAGGAAACGATACTACCGTTTCCAACGGCGCGAAGCCCCTGGCGGATTCCATGCGCACCTCCGCCTCATCTCGAATCGCGATCCCCTTCGCATTCCCCTCCGCCAGGGTCTTCGCCCTCCGGGCCCGCATCCCTCACGCAACTTCGCTTCAACGGCGGAACTTCGATCCGGATCGACCGGCTTCCGTCGCATTCCGCGGGCTCCGCGCGCCCCCCTCCCCCGGCCCCTCCGCCCGCCGCGCTCGCCAACGCCGTTCTCCCCCCTCTCCCATTTTTGGGGAGAGGGGGGCCGGGGGGGGTGAGGGTCGCGGGGCCGGAGCGCGCACCCAATCCCATCGCCCACCGTACTTCCGCACTCACGCACTCACGCACTCACGCACTTTCGTATCACACGATCGTATCCCGCAGCGCCAGCACCTCGGGATCGGCCTTCGGATACTTCGGCTTCATCCGCCGCAGCGTCTCGTAGACGGTGCGGGCGATGAGATAGTTGCGCACGTCCTTGTCGTCGGCGGGGACGACGTACCAGGGGGCCCAGGGGGTGCTGCACCGGGTGAGGGCGTCGCGGTAGGCGTCGGTGTAGGCGTCCCACTTCCCCCGCACCTCCAGGTCGCCGGGGCTGAACTTCCAGTTCTTGGTGGGGTCGTCGAGGCGGGCGATCATCCGCGCCTTCTGCTCGTCGCGCGAGACGTGGAGGAAGAACTTGAGCACCGTGGTGCCGTTCTGGGCCAGTATCCGCTCGAAGTGGTTGATCTGCTCGTAGCGGCGCTTCCACACCTTGGGCGGCACCAGGTTCTCCACCCGCACCACCAGCACGTCCTCGTAGTGCGAGCGGTTGAAGAGCCCGATCACCCCCCGCGCCGGCGTCGCTTTGTGGACGCGCCAGAGGAAGTCGTGCGCCAGCTCGTCCTCGGTGGGCGCCTTGAAGCTCGTCACGTGGCACCCCTGCGGGTCCAGCGGCCCGAACACCTTCCGCGCCACCCCGTCCTTCCCGCTCCCGTCGCGCCCCTGCAGCACCACCAGGACCGCGCGCTTCCCCTCGGCGAAGAGGGCGTGCTGCAGCTCGTCGATCCGCCCGGTGAGCTTGTCCAGCCGCGCCTCCAGCTCCTCCTCGCTCGGGTGGCCCCTGGGCGCGTGCGCGTCCTGGTCGCGCAGGCGCACGCGCGACTTCGGCTCGATCGGCTTCAGCTTCATCGGCTTTTTCGGGGATCGTGGGGGTCGGGAGGCGGGGCTTGAAACGGCGCGAGGCCCGGCGGAGAGGAGGAAAGTACGCGGCCGCCGGGCCCCGGGGAACAGTCTTGGTCGGACCGCCGGGCTCAGGCGCGCGGCTTCAGCTCCCAGAGGACGTTCACGATCACCCAGCGCCCCTCCCACTTCGCCAGGTGCATGTAGTCGATCCACCCCGACATCGTGGCGCGGACGCTGGCCGTGTTCCCGAAGACGTCGAGGATGCGGACCTCCTTCTCCTGCCGCTCGGCCGGGGTCCGGCGCCCGCCGCCGCGCCCGGTGGCCGCGACCAGCTCGTCGGCCGTCATCTGCTGGAGGCGCGGCGTGCCGGTGGAGTCGGCCATCACGATCCGCTTGGCGAGGCCCGGGTGGAGGGCGCGGCGCATCCGCTCCCCGTCGCCCGCGTACCACCCCTCCACGTAGTCGAGCGCCGCCGCGCGGATGGCGGCCGAGTCGGCGGCGGTGGCGGCCTGCGCTTCGGCCGGGGCGGCCCACGCCAGCGCCAGCGCGGCGGCGGCGAGGGTCGAACGAACAATTCTCCTCATCGGGATTCTCCCGTGGGTGGATTCGGAATCGGGGGCCAGCCGCGGTAGGACGCCGCCGGAGGGCGCGCGGTTGGGAGCGGGCGTCAGCGCGGCGGCCACTCCTCGCCGCCCCCGCCCGCGAAGCGCTCCGGGATCCCCAGCCGCTCGCGCCGGGCGGCCACCAGGAGGTCGTAGACCTTCTTGGGGTCGCGGACTCCCTCGAAGCTGGGCGCCACGGGGGTGAAGGAGAGCGTCTGCCGCTCGCCGCCGCTCGGGGTCAGGGCCGGCATCTTGAAGAGGACCGACCCCGTCCCGTCCGGCCGCTGCTCCAGCTCGAAGGGCGGGAGCGTCTCCAGCGGGTACGACTTCACCGTCCCGCCCACCACCACGATGATCCGCTCGGAGGTCAGCCCGTACGTCGTCCGCCCCCGCCGCCACGCGTCCGCGAGGAAGCGCCCCACGAGCAGGTAGAGCCCGACCAGCACGAACGGCGTGCCGAAGAGGACGAACGAGAGCGGTGCCCCCATCAGGTACGCCGCCCCCATCCAGAACACCGAGAACCCCGTCCAGAAGATGCTGAACGGGATCGTGACGAGGTCGGTCGACGCGAAGCGCAGCCCCCGCGCGGGCTCCCCCGTCCACAGGAGGCGCTCGCCGGAGCCGAGGTACTGGCGGAAGGGGATCATTGTGGGAGGGAGCGGAGTGGGTGCTCAAAAACGCTGACGACGGCAAGTCCTAAGTCCCAAGTGCTAAGTCCTAAGTGCTGAACTGCACAAAGGATATCGGTCCGACATCGCAGGACTCAGGACTCAGGACTCCCTGCCTGGAGCGCCCGCACCTCGCCGTCGGGCTCCACGTAGTCGACGGCGGGGTGGCGGCGGACGGCGGCGAGCTGCTCGGGGGTGAGGGAGGCGGCGAAGCCGAGGAGGGCGTGCTCGTAGAGGTGGCGGAGCGTGAAGCCGTGCTCCCGCGCCAGCGACTCGGCGGCGGCGCGCGCGTCGGTGCCGGCGCGGAAGACGACGATCCAGCCGCCGCCGGTCACCCGCCGGCCGCGGCGTAGACGCGCTCGGTGGCGGTCTCGCCCACGGGCATGGCGGTCTCGCGGCTCCGGAGCGCCTCCTCGGCCGCCGCGTCGACCTCGGCGACGACCTCGGCCTCGATGGCCTCCAGCCGGGCGCGGGCGATCCCCTCGCCCTCCAGCCACGTCTCGTACATCCCCACGGGGTCGCGCCGCCCCCAGGCGCGGAAGGTGTCGGCGTCGAAGAGGCGCCGCGCCTCGCGCTCGTCGTGGGTGGCGTGGCCGCTCATCCGGAAGGTCTCGGACACCAGGAGCGAGGCCCCCTCGCCCGCGCGGGCGCGGTCGGCGGCCAGGCGGGTGGCGGCGTAGGCGTCGAGGACGTGGTTGCCGTCGAAGCGCTCGCAGGGGACGCCGTACATCGCCCCCCAGTCGTCGAAGCTCCCGGCGGCGTGCACCGAGAGGTGCGTCCCCAGCGCCACCTGGTTGTTCTGGATGATGAAGAGCGCCGGAAGGCGCTGCACCGCCGCGAAGTTGACCCCCTCGTGGAAGGCCGCCGTCTTGGTGGAGCCGTCGCCGATCCAGGTGAGCGCCACCCGGTCCTCGCCCCGCAGCTTGAACGAGAGCGCCACCCCCGCGATCACCGGGACCACGTCGCCCACGTGCGAGATCGGCGGGAGGACGCCGTGCTCGATACCCCCCAGGTGGAGGTCGCGCCCGCCAGACGGGGAGTCGGCGGTGCCCAGGTAGGTGCGGAAGATGTCGGCCACGGGCATCCCGAACTCGTGGCACGAGCCCCCGTTGCGGATCATCGGCGAGACCACGTCGTGGTCCGGGCCGCTCCGCCGGAGGGCGTGCACGGGGCCGATGGTCGACGCCTCCTCGCCGACCCCCAGCCACGCCTTGGAGATCACCCCGTTCTTGACCCACCGCTTGAGCGCGATGTCGTGGAGCCGGTTGCGGAGGAGCCCCGCGTAGATCTCCAGGAGCCGCGCCTCCGAGAGCGCGCGGATGGCGGCGCGGCGCGCGGGGGCGGCGTCCACCCGCTCGCGGTACTCGCGCACCAGGGCGGGATCGGGGGTCCAGTCGACGTACTCGGGCGGGTCGTACGCGGAGTAGCGCTTCATGCGTTTGACTGCGGGATCGAAGGCGCGACGGGGAAAGATGAACGGCGGGAGCATACGCCGCGCGCACCCCCGCGCGCAAGCGGACGGGGGACACACGCGGAGCGGGGCGCGGGACCCGTGTCCCGCGCCCC
>DATACF010000698.1:0-3990 GCA_036259235.1 Longimicrobium sp.
GGACATTCTTCACGGACCATCCTCCTACGGTGGGGGTGAGAAGAGGGTAGAACGGGACGTCGCAGAATATAGGTCGGCCGCACTCCACGGGACAAGACATTTCTTTACTTCCACGAAATCCCTCGGTTTTTTTCTCGCACGCATCATCTTCGCCCGATCATCTCCGCACGTTCCAAAATCTCCTGGGCATCTTGTACATACTTTTAGAGACACACAGTGAGCATTCATCCGTCGTTTCTCGATCGCTCTTGCAGAAGACGGCCGGGGCGCGCCCGATCCTTCGGCCCACGCACGCGCGGAGGCATCCCAGCACGGATGCGCGCTTGCGGTGTACAAGCCCGCCTGCGGGTGGCGCGGCGCGCGGAAGAAACCCAGGTTGGATCGAGCGATGGAGAAGAAGACCGTCCTCGTCGCCATGTCGGGCGGCGTGGACTCGTCGGTGGCGGCGGCGCTCCTGGTGGAACAGGGGCACCGCGTGATCGGCGTGACGATGAAGACCTTCTGCTACTCCGAGGCGGAGGCCGAGGCGGCCGGCCCGTCGCGGACGTGCTGCGGGCTGGACGGGATCCTCGACGCCAAGCGGGTGGCGGCGCGGCTGGGGATCCCGCACTACGTCTTCGACGTCGAGCGCGAGTTCACCCGCGACGTCATCGACGACTTCGTGGGCGAGTACGCGGCCGGGCGCACGCCCAACCCGTGCGTCCGCTGCAACGGCAACACCAAGTTCCGCGACCTCCTCCGCCGCGGAGAGATGCTGGGGTGCGACGCCATCGCCACCGGCCACTACGCGCGGATGGGGACCGACGCGGAGGGGCGCCCCGTCCTCCTCCGCGGCGTCGACCCGGCCAAGGACCAGAGCTACTTCCTCTGGGCGCTCCCCCCCGAGATCCTCCCGAAGCTCCTCTTCCCGCTGGGCGGCCTCACCAAGCCCGAGGTGCGCGCCCTGGCCCGCGAGCGCGGGCTGGAGACGGCCGAGAAGCCGGAGAGCATGGAGATCTGCTTCGTCCCCACCGGCGACTACGCCGGTTTCCTGGCGAAGCGGCTGGGCGCGGACCACGACGCCCTCTCCCCGGGGAAGCTGGTGACCGCCTCGGGCGAGGTGCTGGGCGAGCACGACGGCTACGCGCGCTTCACCGTGGGCCAGCGCCGCGGCCTCGGCGGCGGGCGCTCGCTCCCGCTCTACGTGATCGGGACGCGGCCGGAGACGAAGGAGGTGGTGGTGGGGACGATGGAGGAGCTGCACCGGCCGGACGTGGAGATCGGCGACGTCAACTGGCTGGCCGCGCGCCCCGCCCCGGGCGACCGCGTCCACGTCCAGATCCGCCATCGCGCGAAGGCCGTCCCCGCCACCGTCGCCGCCGTCTCGGACGACCGGCTCCGCCTCGGCTTCGACCAGCCGCAGCGCGCCGTCTCCCCCGGCCAGTCGGCGGTCGTCTTCGCGGGCGACGTCGTCCTCGGCGGCGGGCGGATCGCGTAGAACGGCAACGGCAAGGAAGTTTTCGGGATCTGTCACGAACGCGAAGGGCCGCGGCGCGCAATCCGCTCTTTTAGGGAATTTTATATTGACAGGCGCTCCATCGGCGACTACACTCTCCGGCTCCTTCTACGCTCGTCCTTCCAGGAGCCCTCCCCCTCAATGAGCCTCCCCCTCCAGCGGCAGATCGAACGGATCATCGACGAAGGGCACGGCGCGCGGCGGAGCGTGATCGTGCAGATGGGCGCGTGCGAGTGCGCCACCGAGCGCCTCCTCCGCGTCGTCGCCGAGGTGCACCGGCGGCGCAACCTCTCGCTCTCGGCCCGCGACCTCCTCCCCGTCGACCAGCGCGAGCTCGACCGCCTCCGCGCCGGCGGCGCCCCCAGCCCCCGCGGCCACGGCGTCCCCGGGGCGAGCCTGGCCCTCCAGGCCGGGAGCGCCCTCCTCCCCGTCGCCCCCGAGCGCCTCCGCAGCAGCGGCCGCGCCTCGCTGGCGCCCCTCCTGGCGAGCGACGTCGTCCGCCGCGCGCTGGGGCGCATCTCCCGGCGGCGGAGCGCGCCCGAGCGCCGCGACGCCCCCGGCTTCTGGTCGTCGCGGAGCCTCCCGCTGGAGCTGGAGAAGGACGACCTGGCGAAGCTCCCCGCCCAGGTCCCCCAGATCCAGGACATCTTCCCCAACCGCACCCTCCGCCTCCCCGGGATGGTGGAGGCCCGCACCCTCCCCCTCTCGGTCGAGGAGGAGAAGGCGAGCGCGTGGGGCGTCCACCGGATCGGCGCGCTGGCGGTGTGGGGGGCGTACGGCGCCCGCGGGCGGGGGGCGAAGGTCGCCGTCCTCGACACCGGCGTCGACCCCTCGCACCCCGACCTCGCGGGGAAGGTCTCCGACTGGGCCGAGTTCGACGCGCAGGGCGACGAGGTCGCGGGCTCCGTGCCCCACGACACCGACCAGCACGGCACCCACTGCGCCGGCGTCGTCTGTGGCGGCGACACCAGCGGGCGGTGGATCGGGGTGGCGCCCGAGGCCACCGTGGCGGCGGCGCTGGTGCTGAACGGCGGCGCGGGGACCGACGCGCAGATCCTGGCGGGGATCGAATGGGCCATCGAGCGCGGCGTCGACGCCATCTCCCTCTCCCTCGGCGGGCTCCACCTCGACGCCGAGGTGCCGGACCCCTACACCCGCGCCATCCTCTCCGCGCTCGCCGCCGGGATCCCGGTGGTCACCGCCATCGGCAACGACGGGTGCCAGACGACGGGGACGCCGGCCAACGACTGGTTCGCCTTCTCGGTCGGCGCCACCGACCCGGCCGACCGCGCGGCGGGGTTCAGCGGCGGGCGGACGCACGTGGTGCGGCAGTCGCGCTTCCTGGAGCCCGACGTCCTCCCGCTCGTCTACTTCAAGCCCGAGCTCTCGGCGCCGGGGGTGGCGGTGCAGTCGTGCATTCCCGGGGGCGGGTGGGCGGCGTTCAACGGGACGTCCATGGCCACGCCGCACGTGGCGGGGGCCATCGCGCTCCTGCTCAGCGCCACGCGCATCCGCGAGCGGGTGCCGGCCGCGCAGCGGGCGTTCTTGCTCCAGGACCTGCTGACGGGCTCGGCCGAGGAGCTGGGCGAGTCGGGGCAGGACCACCGCTTCGGCTTCGGGCGGCTCGACGTCCTGCGGGCGGTGGGGTTCGCGAAGGAGCGGGGGTACTGACGGTTCGTGGCGTGTCGCCGGCTTCGTTGCTGGGCACTGGGCGCTCGGAACTGCGAACTACGTCGTTGGGCATGTCCCTCCGCTGCGCTCCGGGCCGGGCTGCGGGCGCCGTAGGAAACGATACTACCGTTTCCAACGGCGCGAAGCCCCTGGCGGACTCCCATGCGCGCGCCGGCTCCGTCGAGAAACGCGATTCCCTTCGCATTCCCCCCCGCCAGGGTCTTCGCCCTTCGGGCCCGCATCCCTCATGCGACGGCGTGGGCGGCCCATGCGGCGGCGCGGGGGCGAAACCCCGGGCCCGGGGCGGGAGTACACTTTTGCACGTCCTTTGCAGCCCCGGGGCCGGTCCACTCGAATCCCGCCTTTTACGGCCGCGCGCCCCGCTTCCGCCGGAGGGGACCCATGTCGCCGATCGAGAAGATCAAGGACGCCGACCTCCGGCGCATGGCCTCCGAGGGGACCAGCGGCCCCATCGGCGTGCTGATCGAGCTCGACCTCCCCGCGCCCCGCGTCGGCCGCGTGGAGCCCGGCGCCTCCTTCGCCTCCTCCTGGGCCGTGGGCGCCGCCGACGGCGACGACGAGGGCGAGCGGCTCCGGCGCGTCACCCAGGCCCGCGACTTCCTCGCCCCCCTCGTCGGCTCGGACCCCCGCTGGCTCCAGGCCTCCGGCGCCTTCTCCGCCCGCGTCTCCCCCTCGCACCTCGCGGCGATCGCCGAGTGCCCCCTCATCCGCGCCATCTGGGCCAACCGCGGCGGCGCCTGAGGGCGGCAGAACGGCCGGTCTCAAAGAAAAGCAGAGCCAGCGGAGAACGGCGAAGTTCTCCG
>DATACF010000699.1:0-6852 GCA_036259235.1 Longimicrobium sp.
GGGGCCCCGCCACTTTCATCGACCGCGAGGTCAGCTCTGGAACGGAAAGGTGACGCGGAAGCTGAGCTTGGGCTCCAGGGGGCGCTGCGAGGGGTCGACGACGACGCGGACGCGGAAGAAGGCGAAGGAGAGCCCCCCGCCCACGTTCTGCACCCACTCGGGCATGTCGTCCCCCGCCTCCCACGCGGCGCCGGTGGCGTGGAGGAACTCGAGCGAGGGGAAGCCCAGGTACGGGAGCTCCAGCCGCGGGAACGGGATCGCGTAGCTCGACTCGACGAACGCCAGCCGGTCGCCGCGGAAGTCGCCGATGTCGAGCGTCGGGAGCGTGCCGCCGCCGCCCAGGATCGCGTAGCGCTGCGGCGGCGCGCCATCGCCGAAGGCGTACATGGAGCGGGCGTAGACCGAGAGCTCGTGCGTCCGGAAGGCGAAGGCGCTGAAGGTCCCCTCCGCCACCAGCTGCGTGAACTCCAGGTCGGTGGCGCCGGGGAGGGCGTGCTCCACCTGGACGTCGCCGGTGAAGTTCGACGTCCGCCCCTGCCAGGTGAGCGTGGTGCCGACGATGGCCGAGACGATCGTCTCCTCGATCACCGGCGGGTTCGGCCGCCCCGCGTCGTCGCTGTCGTAGATCGAGAAGACGCGGCGCGCCTCCAGCGACCGCGCGCGCTCGGCCACGACGCCGACGCGGGGGCCGAGCCAGCTCTCGCCCGCGATCAGCGGCTTCCCCACCGGCCGGGTGAGCATGAGCGAGGCGCGGTCGGCGTCGTAGTAGTCGCGGTAGTCCTTCTCGTTGAGCGCCACCGAGATCGAGTTCGACAGGTCGCCCCGCAGCCACTCGTCGTTGGTGCGCGTCTCGCGGCTGGCCTCGGCCGTCAGGTGGAGGTTCTCGACCCCCAGCGGGTAGACGACGCGCCCGCCGCCGCCGAGGTGGTTCTCCTGCTCGCCCCGGTACGACACCCACCCCTCGATCCGCGGCCCCTCGCGCTCGTCCGAGAGGCGCACCACGGCGCCGCCCGTCACCGTCAGCCCGTTCACCCGGTCGTAGGTGGGGATCCCGGCGACCCACCCGAAGCGCTTCGCCGGCTCCGGCGGGACGATCTCCACGTCCGCCTCCCCCGCCCGCACGACCGCCGAGTCGCCCGCGACCACCACCCGCGTCCGCGGGTCGGTGTAGAGGACCTCGCCCGTGGTCGCCAGCGCCGAGGTGTACACGTCGCCGCCGACGACGGCGATGTTCCCCCCCACCCGCGACCGCGGGCGGAGGAAGAAGTGCCCGCCGATCACCGCCACCGAGCCGGTGACCGTCCCCTCCAGCCGCACCTCGGCGTCGTAGACCACCAGGTCGCCCGGGGCCACGAAGGTGGCGGGGAGGACGGTGTCGCGGTCGATGCGGACGTAGTTGTTCCGCGCCAGGATCTCGCGGAGGAGCGCCGCCGCCGGGCTGTCGTCACCGCCTTCGACGCGAACGTCCTGCGCGGCGAGGGGCCGGGTGAGGGCGGCGAGGACGACGAGGAGGAGGAAGAGCGCCGGACCCACGGGGCGGCGGAGGCTCATCGAAGCTCCAGGAAGTTGCGGAGGAGGTCCCTGCCGTGCTCGCTGGCGATGGACTCGGGGTGGAACTGCACGCCGAAGACCGGGTGCTCGCGGTGGCGGACCGCCTGGATCTCGTCGCCGTACCCCGGCTCGTCGGTCCACGCCACCACCTCCAGCGCCTCCGGGAGCGACGCCGGCTCGATCACCAGCGAGTGGTAGCGCGCCACGGTGAAGGGCGAGGGCACCCCCGCGAAGATCCCGGCGCCCGTGTGCGCCACCGGCGACGTCTTCCCGTGCATCGGCCGCCCGGCGCGGACCACGTTGCCGCCGTACGCCGCCCCGATCGACTGGTGCCCCAGGCAGACGCCCAGGATCGGCGTCGTGGCCCCCAGCCGCCGGATCGTCTCCACCGACACCCCCGCCTCGGCCGGCGTGCACGGCCCCGGCGAGATCACGATGCGCTCCGGCGCCATCGCCTCGATCTCGTCCACCGTCAGCTCGTCGTTGCGCCGCACCTCCATCTCCGCCCCCAGCTCCCCGAGATACTGGACGAGATTGAAGGTGAAGCTGTCGTAGTTATCGATCACCAGGATCATGAGATACGCTCTGTTGTCTCACGCGGATTCTACTGCTTATCAGGCCAGTCGCCGTCGGCGGGTGGCTGGGGAAGCAGCCGGTCGAGCTGCCGGACGATCTTCGGCACGTCGTGCTGGATGGCACTCCAGATCCGCCGTCCAGGGGGTCCGCCAGTAGTCGTGGACCAGCCGGTGGCGCAGCCCGATGATCGCGGACCACGGAATCTCGGGGTGCGCGGAGCGGTAGCCCGTCGAGACCTTGTTCGCCGTCTCGCCGATGAGCTCGACCACCTTGCTCATCGCGTACTGCGCGATCATGTCCTGCTCCAGGCGCTCCAGCGTGAGATCGCGCGCCATCTCCAGGCAGTCGGCGGCCGCTCGCCGCATCTCCCACAGGAATGCCGCGTCCCGCTCGTCAGGCCGCATAGAGCACGCGGTGATGGTTCCGGATGTGGTGACGGACGAAGGGGTTGACCACCGCCGCTTTCTCCACCAGGTCCACCCGCCGACCGAAGAGCTCCTCCAGCTCTTCTTCCATCCGGGTGAGATCGAAGAGGGAATGGTCGGCCTCCGGCGCGAAGCTCACCATCACGTCGACATCGCTGTCCGGGCGGAAGTCGTCGCGCAGGACGGAGCCGAAGAGCGCGAACTCGCGGATCTTCCACTTCCGGCAGAACGCCTCGATGCGCTCGCGAGGGACTTCGACGTTCATCCTCCTCACAACCTCCGATGCCGGTTCGGGACGGCGGACGCCGCAATCTCGCGCCTGTCCCGGCGTTTGCGGAAGGGGGACGGTTCGGCGTCAGGCGCGCGGGTGGTGCTTGCGGTGCTGCTCGGCCAGGTAGCGCCGGTCGACGTGCATGTAGATCTGCGTGGTCGAGATGTCGGCGTGGCCCAGCATCTCCTGCACGGCGATCAGGTCGGCGCCGCCCTCCAGGAGGTGCGTGGCGAACGAGTGGCGGAGGGTGTGGGGCGAGACGTGCTTCTCGATCCCCGCCGCCTCCACGTGCTGCCGGAGGATCTTCCACACCCCCATCCGCGTCAGCGGCGCCCCGCGGGCGTTCAGGAAGATCCGCCCCTCCCCCTTCCCCCGGTCGAGCTTGGGCCGCGTCTCGCGGAGGTAGATGGCCAGCGTCCCCACCGCGCGGCGGCCCACGGGGACCAGGCGCTCCTTCGACCCCTTCCCGAAGACGCTCACCAGCTCGTCGTCGAGGTGGAGGTCGCGGACGCGGAGGCCGATCAGCTCCGAGACGCGCACCCCCGTGGCGTAGGCGAGCTCCAGCATCGCGCGGTCGCGCCAGGCCAGCGGGTGGAGGAGGTCGGGGACGGCCAGGAGCCGGTCGATCTCCTCCACCGAGAGGACGTCGGGGAGCTTCTTCCACCCCTTGGGCGTCGAGATCCGCTCGGTGGGGTCGGCGGTCACCTCGCCCTCGCCCACCAGGAAGCGGAAGTAGGTGCGCAGCGACGACAGGTTCCGCGCGATCGACGGCGTGGCGAGCCCCAGGTCCTTGAGGAAGAGGATGTAGTCGCGGAGGTCCGCCGTGGTGACGTCGGCCGGGCCCGTGCGCCCCTTGAGCGCGTGCGCGTAGCTCGCCAGGCGGACGACGTCGTGCCGGTAGGCGTCGAGGGTGTTGGCCGACAGCCCCCGCTCGAAGCGGAGGTGGTCGACGAAGGGCTCCACGCCGAAGCGGCGGAGCGCGGCGTCGTCCGCGGGGGGCGCGGCGAGGATCGCTTCGGGGGGCGTGTCGGTCATCGGGCGCGGATCTACGATTCCCTGCGGCTCCTCCACCACCACACCCCCACGAGCACGGCGAGGACGGCGGCCGCGACCGCCAGCCAGCGGCTGGACGCCTCCACCGCGGCGCGGATCTGCTCCCAGTTCTCCCCCGCCGTGGCGCCCAGGTAGACGATGAGCCCGTACCACGCCCCCGAGGCGACCGCGATGGGGATCGCGGCGCGGACGAAGGGAACGCCGCTGGTCCCCGCGAAGATCGGGACGACGGCGCGGAAGGCGGGGAGGAAGCGGCTGAAGAAGATGACGATCGTCCCGCGGCGGGCGTAGAACCCCGAGAGCTTCTCCATCTGCTTCGGCTGCAGCAGCATCCGCCCGACGCGCCCCTCGAAGAAGCGCGTCCCGTACTTCCGCCCGACCCAGTAGACGAGGAGCGCCCCCGCCACGTTGCAGAGCCAGACGACGAGGAACGCCGCCCAGGGGTTCACCACCCCCTGCCCCGCCAGGAACCCGCCGAAGAGCGCCACCACGTCCGCCGGCACCGGCGGGACGATGTTCTCCAGCGCGGCCATGAAGCCGATCACCAGGTACACCAGCGCCGCCGGGAGCCCCTGCATCCACTGGATCAGCCCATCGATCACGTTCCCCACCCGTCCTCCTCCACGTTCTTCGAGACGCCTGTCATTCCGAGCGGCTCGGAACGGCGATCCTGGCTGACACGCTGATCCTCGCCATAGTCATTCCGAGCGGCGCCGCTTCACCGGACTCCGTCCTCGCGCCGATCTCCGGCGGCGCCCGAGGAATCTACTCCGCGAGCCGCGAGAGCCGTCTCCGTGAGACGATGCCGGCCTCGCGTCGCCCTCGGCTGGATTCCTCGGGAGCGTCCACGATCCCATGCGGACGCGGCTTCGGCGCAGACGCTCCACTCGGAATGACACCCCTGGCTGACGCGCGAAGCTACAGCCCGCTGTCGCGGCGGTGGCGGGCGTGGACGGCGTCGATCCCCTCGAGGTCGTCGATGAGCGCGACGGCGAAGCAGGCGACGCCCTCGCCGCGGCCGATCCACCCCATCCCCTCGTTGCTCTTCCCCTTGATGGAGATGTGCCCCGGCGAGATCCCCAGCACGCCCGAGAGCCGCTCCTGCATGGCGGCCACGTGCGGCCCGATCTTCGGCGCCTCGGTGACGACGGTGACGTCGACGTTCACCACCTGGTAGTTCCGCCCCTCCAGGAGGCGCACGACGCGGGCCAGGAGCCCCATCGAGTCCGCGTCCTTCCACGCGTCGTCGGTGGGCGGGAAGTGGCGGCCGATGTCGCCGAGCCCGGCCGCGCCCAGGAGCGCGTCGGTCACCGCGTGCGCCACCGCGTCCGCGTCCGAGTGCCCGTCGAGCCCCCGCGGGTGCGGGATCTCGACGCCGCCGAGGATCAGCTTCCGCCCCTCGGCGAAGCGGTGGGAGTCGTAGCCGTGGCCGATGCGCAACGTCGGGTCGGGTCCGTGGGAGGAGAAGGTTCGTACGAAAGTCCGCGAAAGAATACGGGCGGCACGCGCGTTCCGGCAACAAAAGAGAAGCGGGGCGGACCGCCGTCGCGCGATCCGCCCCGCTCTTCGAAGGTCGAACGATCCGTCAGCCGTCGAAGCGCCGGAAGGCCAGGCAGACGTTGTGGCCGCCGAAGCCGAACGAGTTGCTGAGCGCCAGCCGCACCGGGCGCTCCACCATCCCGCCCGTCGCGTAGTCCAGGTCGCAGTCCGGGTCGGGCGTCTCGTGGTTGATCGTCGGCGGGATCTGGCCGTGGCGGCAGACCAGCGCGCTGATCACCCCCTCGATCCCCCCCGCCGCGCCCAGCGTGTGCCCCGTCATCGACTTGGTGGAGCCGACGACGATCTCCTTCGCGCGGTCGCCCAGCGCCGTCTTGATCGCCGCCGACTCGTTCTTGTCGTTGGCGGGTGTCGACGTCCCGTGCGCGTTGACGTAGTCGACCTCGGAGGCGTCGGCCCCCGCCTCGCGGAGCGCCGCCCGCATCGCCCGCACCGCCCCCTCGCCGCCCTCGGCCGGCGCGGTGATGTGGTAGGCGTCGGCCGTCTGCCCGTAGCCCACCACCTCGGCGATGATGGTGGCGCCGCGCGCCCGCGCGTGCTCCAGCTCCTCCAGCACCATCACCCCCGCCCCCTCGCCCAGGACGAACCCGTCGCGCGTGGCGTCGAACGGGCGGCTGGCCGTCTCGGGCGAGTCGTTGCGCTCCGAGAGCGCCGTCATCGAGGCGAAGCCGGCGACGGTGAGCCCCGTCACCGAGGCCTCGGTGCCCCCGGCCAGCATCAGGTCGGCCTCGCCGTACTTGATCGAGCGGAAGGCGTTCCCCACCGCGTGCGCGCTGCTGGCGCACGCCGACACCGTGCAGTAGTTGGGGCCCTTGGCGCCGTAGCGGATGGACACCAGCCCCGCCGCGATGTCCGAGATGAACATCGGCACGAAGAAGGGGGAGACGCGCGAGGGGCCGCGCTCCATCAGCTTGGAGTGCTGGTCCTCGAAGGTGTTGATCCCCCCGATCCCGCTCCCCATGATGACGCCGAAGCGCTCCGCGTCGATGCCGTCGCGGCTCTCGTCCAGCCCCGCCTCGCGCATGGCCTGCACGCTGGCCGCGATGGCGAACTGCGAGAAGCGGTCGGTGCGCCTGGCCTCCTTGCGGTCCATGTACTCGCCCGCGTCGAAGCCCTTCACCTCGCAGGCGAAGCGCACCGCGTACTCCCCTGCGTCGAACAGGGTGATCGGGCCCGCGCCGCTGGTCCCCGCCAGCAGCGCCGCCCAGGAGCGCTGGACGTCCAGCCCCACCGGCGTCAGCAGCCCGGTCCCCGTGATCACGACTCGGCGGTTCATCAGCCGCTCCGGAAAAAGAAGTCCCTGGTCCTGAGTCCGTCCTGAACTGCCGTCCAGGCGCGTGGACCCTCGTCGCGCGCGAAACCCCGCCCCCGCGCAGTCCGCGAAGGCGGACTTTGTGCCGTCGTACCCCCCCGTTTCAA
>DATACF010000700.1:0-2342 GCA_036259235.1 Longimicrobium sp.
CGGGCGCGGCTGTCCTGATGACCCGATTCCGGATCGTAGCGAACGATGAAGTCCGTGCCGAACGCCAGGATTCCCGGGGCGCCGTCCGCCCTCGCCGCCCTGCTGACGCTGATGGCCGCGTGCGCGCCGGGGGCGGGCGGCGGCCCCGTGGAGGGGCCCGGCCCCGCCGCCGCGCCGCCGCCGTACATCCCGCTCACCACCGGGCTCCCGGCCATCCCCGAGGTGGACGCGCCGCTCCGCATCGACGTCGTGCACCCGGTGCAGGGGCAGGCGCGGCCGCGGGTCGACTCCACCTTCGTCTACGGCAACGTGGGCACCGGCGGGGCGGCGCTCTTCATCAACGGCACCCCCGTCCCCGTGGCCCCCAACGGCGCCTTCATCGCCTACCTCCCCCTCCCCGAGAGCGGCGCGTGGGAGCTGACGGCCACCCGGGGCGGCCAGCGCGACAAGGCGACGGTGTCGTACCGCACGGCGGGCCCGCAGCCGGTGGTCGAGGAGGAGACGCCCGCGCCCGCCGCGCCGCGCACGAACACGGTGCCCGAGGGGACCTTCGCCGCGCCGCGGAGCGCGCGGGTGACGGGCGGGGGCGACACGCTGGCCACCGGCGGCGACGCCATCTACGCCCGCCCGACGCCCACGGGCCCGTACCGCTGGTTCTTCCCCCGCGGCGCCCGCCTCCGGCTGCTGGAGCGGCGCGGCACCCAGTACCGCGCGCAGCTGGGCGACACCGTGACGGCGTGGATCAACGCCGCCGCCGTCACCCTCGCCGACACGGCCGCCGCCGGGGCGGACGCGGCGCCGCTCGGCGCCGTCAGCGTGCGGCCGGCGGCGCGGTGGGTGGACGTGCGCGTCCCCGCCCGCTTCGCCCCCTTCCAGCTCACGGCCGACGGGCAGCGGTGGGCGCTCACCGTCTACGACGTCTCGGCGGCGGGCGCGGCGGCGCCGGGGGCGGGCGACGCCCTCCTGCGCGGCGTCTCCGTGGAGGCGGCGGGGGCGCGGACGGCGCGGGTGGCGATGGACTTCGCCCGCGCGCCGTGGGGGTACAAGGCGTTCTACGAGCCCGACGGCACCCTGGTGGTGCGCGTCCGCCGCCCGCCGCAGATCGACCCGGCGGCCCCGCTGCGGGGGATCCGCGTCCTGATCGACCCCGGCCACCCGCCCGCGGGCGCCACCGGCCCCACGCGGCTCCGCGAGGCCGAGGCCAACCTGGCCATCTCCACCCGGCTGATCCAGCGCCTCCGCGCCGCCGGCGCCGACGTGCGCACCACGCGGACGGGGACCGAGTCGGTGGAGCTGGGCGCGCGCACCGAGCAGGCCGTCCGCGAGGACGCCGAGCTGCTGATCTCGGTGCACAACAACGCCTTCGGCGAGGGGGCGAACCCCGCCCGCGCCCACGGGACGAGCGTCTACTACTTCCACCCCTTCTCGGCCGAGCTGGCGCGCGCGCTGGACCGCGAGATCGTGGGCGTCACCCGCCTCCCCGACCTGGGGGCGAAGTGGGGGAACCTGGCGCTGGTGCGTCCCACCTGGATGCCCTCGGCGCTCACCGAGTCGCTGTTCATGCCGATCCCCGAGCAGGAGGCGGCGCTCCGCGACCCCGACTTCCTCGACCGCCTGGCCGACGCCCACCTCCGCGGGATCGAGGCGTTCCTGCGGGCGCGGGCGGGGATGTAAGGGGAAAAAGTCCTGAGTCCTGAGTCCTGAGTCCTGAGTCCTGAGTCCTGAGCAGGGGTTCCGCTCGTAAGTTTACTTAGGACCTAGGACTTAGCACTCAGGACTAACGCACTTCCGCACTCACGCACTTACTTTTCCGGATATATGAAAGCCATCGTCATCACCCGCCCGGGCGGGCCCGAGGTGCTGTCCATCGAGGAGCGCGACGTCCCCGAGCCGGGGCCGGGGGAGGTGCGCGTGCGGGTGCACGCCTCGGCGCTCAACCGCGCCGACCTCCTGCAGCGCCGGGGGACGTACCCCGCGCCGCCGGGGGCGCCGGCCGACATCCCCGGCCTGGAGTACACGGGCGAGGTGGACGCGGTGGGCGAGGGGGCCGGGCTCTGGGCGGTGGGGAACCGGGTGATGGGGATCGTGGGCGGGGGCGGCCACGCGGAGTACGTGGTGGTGCACGAGCGCGAGGCCATCCGCGTCCACCAGAACCTCGGGTGGGAGGAGGCCGCCGCGGTCCCCGAGGCGTTCCTGACCGCCTACGACGCCCTCTTCGCCCAGCTCGACTTGCAGGTGGGGGAGCGCCTCCTGATTCACGCGGTGGGGAGCGGCGTGGGCACGGCGGCGGTGCAGCTCGCCCGCGTCGCGGGCGCCACCACGCTCGGCACCTCCCGCACGCC
>DATACF010000701.1:0-4816 GCA_036259235.1 Longimicrobium sp.
GGCGCGACGGGACGGAGAGGCGCTTCAACGGGCGCGCCGCGCGTGGAGGCGGGCGCCCGCCCAGGCGCAGGGGAGCGCGATGGCGACGTTGGCCAGCGAGTACCACGCCGGCCCGTACGCCCCCATCGCCACCGCCCCCGCGGTGCTCAGGACGACCCCGACGCCGCCGAGCGCCAGCGCGTGCGCCGTCGGGCTCCGCGGGGCGAGGCGGGCGGTGACGTACCCTGCGCCGACGCCGTAGACGACGCGGTACGCCGCCGCCAGCACGAAGAGCGAGTCCGCCATCCGCTGCGGGAAGGGCGGGTAGACGCCCGTCGCGTGGAGCACCGCGTCGGTGGCGGTCGAGAGGACGACGATCGCCAGCAGCCCGGCGAAGACGGCGCCCGCGCTCCGGAGCGCGCGGCGGGGGAGGGGGGCGGTCACGCCGCGCAGGGTTCCGGTGGTCGCGCTCATGGTGCGGTCTCCTGGATGGGAGGGATCGGTGCCGGACGGGTCGCTGTCCCGTCTCCATCCAGTAGTCGGAGCCGCCCCCACGATCTCGACATCCCCGCCGCTCCCGGCCGCCTCACGCCTCCGCCGCGGGGAGGGCGCGGCCGTTCCACGCCGCGCGGAGCTCGTCGGCGAAGGCGGTGAGGAGGTACTCCGTCCGCGGCCCCACGCGGCAGGCGCCGTTGCCGCAGGCGATGCGGACGCTCCCGTCGAGCCAGGGGTCGGGCTCCAGCGTCGCCGCGCCGCCGCAGAAGGGGCAGGGTCGCAGGGGGCCCACCTCGGCCCGCGGGTCCGCGGCGGATTCCATCGTCGCTCTCATGTTCGCTCGCTCGAAAGTCGGTCCCACGGTCACTCCGCGAAGTCGGGGACGGCGTCGCGCGCGGCGGCCGCGCGCCCCTTCGGCTCTTCCCACGCCTCCTGCCGCCCCAGCGCCGTCTCGTCGAGGAGGTAGTACGAGCCGCCCATGCTCTCCAGCCCGCGCGCGTACACCGAGTAGGTGTGGTAGACGGTGTCGCCCACGCGGAGGAAGGCGCTCCGGCCGGGGCGCTCCAGGGCGCCCTCCTCGGCGTCGGAGGCGAACGGCTCGCCGCGGCGCTCGTACTCCTCCTTCGTGCGGTAGTTGCAGACGACGGGCGCCACCGACTCGTCGAGCGTCACGCCATAGTCGTAGTTGAAGTCGCTTCCGTGCGACGAGTACCAGGGGAAGGTCCACCCCTTCTGGGCCCTGTACGCCTCCAGCTTCGCCAGCGGCGCGCGGGAGACGTAGACGAGCCGGGTGTCGCGGGCCTCCAGGTGGCGCCGCAGCCCGTCGGCCACCTCGTCGGCGCCGGCGGTGCAGCTGGGGCAGCCGGCGTCCCAGTCGGGGTGGAACATGAAGTGGGCGACGATCAGCTGGTGCCTCTCGCCGAAGAGGTCGCGGAGCCCCACGCGCCCCTCGGGGCCCCCGAAGACGTAGTCCTTCTCGACCTCCACCATCGGGAGCCGGCGCCGGTCGGCCACCAGGGCGTCGCGCAGCCGGGTGAGCTCCTTCTCGCGCGCCAGGAGCGCGGTGCGCGCGGCCAGCCACTCGTCGCGCGACACCACCGGGGGGAGGCTGGCTGCTGCGGTCTCGGTCGTCATGGGGCTCGCTCCTGGACTGCGCGGTCGGGGAAAAGAACGCGCGCCGGCACCGTCGCCGGACGCGCGGGGGGGACTACCGGTCGTCGCGCGAGGCGGCCTCGACCGCGGCCGCGGCGGAGGAGGCGGCGTCGAAGCGGTCGCGGAGGTCGGCCGCCCCCTCGGCGCCGAGGGCGGCCACCACGCGCGCGTGGGCGGCGCTCCAGAGGGGGAGGGCGTCGGCCACCGTCCGCTCGCCCCGCGGCGTCAGCCGCGCCACCCGCACCCGGCGGTCGGCCGGGAGGCGGGCGACCTCCACCAGCCCGGCCCTCTCCAGCGGGCGGAGGTTGCGCGAGAGCGTCGTCTGGTCCATGGCCAGGACGTCGGCCAGGCGGGCCATCGTCCCCCGCCCGGCGGTCATGGCCACGGCGTTCAGGAGGGTCAGCTGCGTGGCCTGGAGCCCCAGCGGGCGGAGCGCCTCGTCGTACATCCGCGTGATCGCCCGGGAGACCCGGCGGGCGCGGAAGCAGAGGCACTCGGCCGTCATGGCCCGGGCGGCGTCGTGGTGCGTCGTCATGACAACATGCATATGCATGCTTCTCCGCTTCCGCAAGGCCGCAACGTGTCCTTTACGTCCGCGCCATGACGGGCTCGTCCCGCCGCGCCGTCCCTCCGCCGACGCGCGGGGCGCGCGAGCGGGCGAGGACGCCGTCGAGGCTCCAGGCGCCCGCGCCGGCGGCGACGAGGTAGAGGAAGAAGAAGCAGTACATCACCGCCGGGACGCCGTTGTTGCTGGTGGGCCAGAAGGCCATGGGCTGGTGGAACTGGAAGTACGCCACCGCCATCTCCCCGGCCAGAACGAACGCCGTGGGGCGGGTGAAGAGGCCGAGGACGATCAGCGCGCCGCCGACGATCTCCAGGAGCCCGCCGATCCCCATCTGCGACAGGAGGGGAACGGTGCCCGCGCCGGGCATCGGGGAGGCCGGGAAGCCGAAGAGCTTCGTGGTCCCGGCGGTGATGAACACCAGCCCCGCCACGACGCGGAAGACGGCCAGCATGCGGGCGGGCCAGGGGGCGGGGGCGGGCTCGTAGATCGACATGGCTCGATTCCGGTCAAGGGGATTCGGTCCGCGGGTGGACCGGCCTCTCTGTGAATGCGTCGAACGAAGGGGAGCGGGATCGACATCCGGAGATTGGCCTCTTCCGCCCCCCCCTCGTTCGTGCGACTACATCTTCGCCAGGTGCTCGCCCAGGCGGCGGAGCGTCTGGTTGCCCAGCTCGACGGCGCCGAAGCGGGCGGTCGCGGCGCGCTGCTCGGCCGTGGGGAAGAGGGTCCGCATGGTGAGCCGGGTGCGGCCGCCCAGGTCCTCGAAGGTGACCGTCACCTCCATCCGCGCCGGGTCGTCGTCCACGTCGGAGTCGTGGAGGTAGAAGAGGCGCTCGGGGGGCGTGATCTCGCGGTACTCGATGCGGTTGGGGTAGTCGGTCCCGTCCGGCCCGTGCATGATGAAGCGCCACTGTCCGCCCGGCCGCACGTCGATGGCGTGCGTGGTGGTGGTGAAGCCGTCCGGCCCCCACCACTGCGACAGGTGCGCCGGCTCGGTGAAGGCGCGGAAGACCAGCTCGCGCGGGGCGTCGAAGTCGCGCGTGAGGACCATCTCCCGGTCGGCGGTGCCGGTGGTGGCGGTCTGCTCGGTGGTCGTCATGGCGTGTGCTCCCGGTCTGCGGGTGAAGGGGGAAAGGGATCGGTCGGGATCAGGCGGCGTTCGCCAGCGTCGCGGGCGATCACTGCTCGTCTCCCTTCTGCTGGAGCTGGCGGAGGTAGGCGCCGAGCCGGTCGAGGCGCTGCTCCCAGTGGCGGCGGTAGGTCTCGACCCAGTCGTCGACCTCCTTCAGCGGCTCGGCCTGGAGGCGGCAGGGGCGCCACTGCGCCTCGCGCCCCCGCTCGATCAGGCCGGCGCGCTCGAGCACCTTGAGGTGCTTGGAGACGGCCGGGAGGGTCATGTCGAACGGGGCGGCCAGCTCCGTCACCGTGGCCTCGCCCCGCGCCAGCCGCGCGAGGATCGCGCGCCGGGTGGGGTCCGCGAGGGCCGCGAAGGTGATGCTGAGGCGATCGTCCGACATCTGTGTTTCACCTTTCGGTTAATTAACTAGTCGGTAGAGTATGACGCGTCCGCCGCCCTGTCAAGCGTCCCGTTCTCCGTCTCTTCCGAAGCTCCCAAAACAGCAAGTCTCACGCAGAGGGAGCAGAGAAGCAGAGGAACTACAAGGGGTTCTCTGCTGACTCTGCTGCTCTGCGTGAGACCAGGCTTTTTGTCTCAGGACTCAGGACTTTCGCACTCACGCACTCACGCACTTCCCTACAGCAGCACGTCGTCCACGTAGCACCACGCCCAGTCCTCCCCCGGCTCCCAGGAGCGCACGATGGGGTGCTGGCTGGCGCGGAAGTGCGCCGACGCGTGCTTGTTCTTCGACGAGTCGCAGCAGCCCACGTGGCCGCAGGTCATGCAGACGCGGAGGTGGACCCAGCTGTCGCCCGTCTTCAGGCACGCCTCGCACCCGCGGCTCCCGGCGACGACCTCGCGCGCCTCCCCGGTGTGCGAGCAGGTGGAGGAGCGGAGCTGCTCGTCGGAGAGGCGGACGGTGGGGAGGCCGGTGCCGTCCTCGCCGGGGCGGTCGGCGCGGGCGACGCCCAGGCCGTCGGCGCGGAGGGCCTCCACCTGCTCCTCGATCCACTCGGGGGCGACGCCGCTGGCGCCCAGGACGTGCACGGCCAGCCGCGCGGCGCTCTCCACCTCCTCCAGCACCACCCGGTCGGCGCCCGCCTCCACCAGCGCACGGACGTGGCCCGCGCTCCGGGTGCGGGCGAAGATCTTGAGCCCCGGGTCGCCCGACATCCGCGCCGCCGCCACCGCGCGCTCGGCCATCTCGGGCTCGTCGTCGGCCACCACCACGGCGGCGGCCGTCTCGATCCCCGCCAGCTCCAGCGTGTGGGCGCGGGTGTAGTCGCCGGGGATCACGCGCAGGCCCTGGAGCTCGGCCTCGCTGGCGCCGGCGGGGCTGAGCGTGAGGACGACCTGCGGCACCCGCGCGTCGCGGAGCACCCGCACCAGCCGCCGCGCCCCGTCGCCGTAGCCGGCCACGATCACGTGCCCGGTCTGCGCCTCGCCTTCGCCCGATTCCACCGGCGCGGCCCCCCCCCCCGGGAGGGCGGCGGCCCCGGCGGGGCGGG
>DATACF010000702.1:0-2413 GCA_036259235.1 Longimicrobium sp.
GAGGGGACCTGGCGGTCGGGGCGCGGGGCGGACGGGGGTGTGGGGGAAGCTCGGAACCGCGCGGATCGGCGCTGTGGGCTCACGCTGCCGCGCGCGGGGGCGGACGACGGTGCGGGCGGAGGAACGCGGAGAGGACGCGGCGCGCGGACGGAAGCGGCGGAAGCGGTAAGTCCCCCAAAACCTGGGCGGAGGGAGACTCGCCGGGTGGGGTTTCCGGCGAGGCTCCCGGAGCGGGCGGGGAGACCCACAGGGGTATCGTGGGGCTCACCGCCCCCGCGGAGGAGACGCGCGCGCCGCCACGCAGGAACTGAGGGAATGCGCGGGAGACCGGCGGCGCGCGTGGCTCCGGAGCGGTCCCGCATCCAGAGCCGGCACCCACACGGCCTCGCCGACACGAAGAAGATGGCTCAGACGCGATTGGCCCGGAGCTCGTCGAGCGGATAGTGCGTGCCGCGCCACTCGATCCCGCCGCGAAGCAAAGCGTAGAGCATCGCGTTCCAGACGACGAAGAGAAAGAGGAGCGCGGCGGCGGGGAGCGTGAGCCCGTACCACCACCGCACCCCCTGCTCCCGCGCCATCGCCCCGAACATCACCAGGTGGATGAGGACCACGCCCCCGTAGAGCGCCCGCGTCCACCCGCCGGTGACGAAGACGGCCACGAACGGCCAGACGAAGAGGAGGAGGACGGAGACGGTGGCGAAGAGGACCATCGAGACCCGGTAGTCGACCCCCGCGAACCCGTTCTTCCGCAGCCCCCGCACGGCCTCGCGGACGCTGTGGTACCACTCGACGGAGATGAACCCGGCGCCGATGACGAAGTCCTGCGACAGCCCGGCCTTCTTCACCAGCTTCCCCAGCTTCATGTCGTCGTCGGGCCGCATGGCGATGGCCCGGTGCGTCCCGATCCGCCGGTAGACGTCGGCCGGGAGGAGGTTGAACGCGCCGACGCCGACGTGCTGTATGCTCCGCGGGTCGCGCGCCCTCCACGGCCGGCTGAAGAGGGTGAAGAGGAGCCCGAAGAAGACGCCGAAGGTCTGGAGGAGCCACCCGGGCATGACGACGCGCGGCCCCGCGGTGACGTGCGCGTACCCGCCCCGCGCCAGGTGCGCGGCCGCGCGCCGGAGGGTGTCGGGGGCGAGGACGACGTCGGCGTCGGTGAAGAGGAGGAGCTCGCCGCGGGCGGCCTGCGCGCCCACCCAGAGCGCGTGGTTCTTCCCCAGCCACTTCGGCGGAAGCTCGGCGACGTGGATCACCTTCAGCCGCGCGTTCTCCCCCGCCATCCGTTCGAGGATCTCGGGCGTGGCGTCGTCGGAGCGGTCGTCGACGATGATCACCTCGATCTCCGGCCCCTCCTGGGCGAGGACGGAGCGGAGGGCGGCCTCGATCCCCCGCGCCTCGTTGCGGGCGGCGGCGACGACGGAGACGCTGGGCATCTCGGCGTCGGAAAACGGCGCCACGTCGCGGAGGAAGACGAGCGAGCGCCCGCCCCGCCCCACCTCGACCAGGGTGGCGAGGAGGACGAGGAGACAGAAGGCGGCCAGCCAGAAGAGCGCGTCGTCCATGGACCCGGATGTGGTGGAGCGTGCGGCGGGACGCCGTGCGCGAGAACGGGACCGCCGCGGGGCGAAAACGAGCCGGTGCCGCGGGATTGTATCACCCCCGCGGCCGGGGGGCCACGCCCCGGAGCACCGGCGCAGAGATTGCAGCAAAAGGCCATTCCCCCCGCGCGCGGGCGCGCCGGACCGCCGAAAAGGCGACCGGAGCTGTCCCAGGCCCGCCCCGGCGGGGGCGCGCGCGCCCCACCTCATCGCGCGCTTGCCAACCGAGTCGTGACGCGGCGGCCGTGGGGACCGCCGCGCGCAGTCCGCGCCGGCCCCTCCGGCGGCGCGCGCTCCACAGGCATACGACGGCCGCGCAGCCAGTCCCGGAAGCGGCGGTGTCCTCAGGCGTTCGTCGAGGGAGGCGGCCCGTGCGGCGGGCCGGGCTCTCTCCTGTTGGTCCCACACTCCCCCATTCCACGCGCCACGCGGCCAGGGTTACCCACATGACACGCTCGACCGGGACGGTGAAGTGGTTCTCGTCGGAGAAGGGCTTCGGCTTCATCCGGCAGGAGGACGGCTCCGATGTGTTCGTGCACCACAGCGGGATCAGCGGCAACGGCTTCAAGACCCTCAACGAAGGCGAGCGCGTCGAGTTCGAGGTGATCCAGGAGGCCAGGGGGCGAAGGCCTACAACGTGGTCCGGCTCGACCCCCCCGAGGGCGGCGAGGAGCCGCTGCCCGGGTACGGCGACGGCCCCGCCGCGCGCGGCGGCTACCGGAGCGGCGACTACGGCTACGGCAACCGCGCCGGCTACGACCAGGGCGGCGGCGCCCCCCGCGGCGGCGGTGCCCCCGGCGGCTACGGCCGCGGCG
>DATACF010000703.1:0-2731 GCA_036259235.1 Longimicrobium sp.
CACGGCGCCGCCCGCGCCGCAGCCGCCGGCCGCCGCGGCGCCGAGGAAGCCGGGGCGGGTGCGGCGCTTCTTCCGGGCGCTGTGGGACTTCACGGTCACCACCGTGTCGCTGGCGCTCTTCGTGGGGGCGTGGGGGCTCGCCATCCAGGGGGTGGCGATCGACGACGCGCAGCGGGTCTGGCTGGGGATGGCGGCGGCGGTCGTCTTCACCCCGCTGGCCGTGCACCGGCTCACCGGGCGGCGCGGGCGCTACGGCTTCGGCGTCCTCGGCTCCATCCTGGCCACCGGCGGCGCGCTCTACTCCGTCGGCCGCGACGCCGACCCGGCCATCGGGCTCGCCGCCGTCTTCGGGCTCCAGATCCTCGCCTGCTTCGCCATGGCGTGGCTCACCCGCCGGACCCCGCGCGAGGAGCCGTACCCGACGGTCTGACCCTGCGTCGCGGGAGCGGACTACGCCCCGTAAACTCCCGTGGCGGGGACGGCCCCGTCGACCACCTTCGGCACCGCCACCTGCTGAACGGGCTTTCCCGAAAACGCCTGCCGCATCGCGGAGAGGATGAAGGCGTCGGCCACGCCGGGGTCGCCGCAGTCGTAGTCGGGCTGCGGGTGGTACTGGATGGCCAGCTGCGTCTTCCGCGCCACGTTCGGGTCGCCGGTCACCAGCGCGGCGAGCGCCAGCGACTCGTCGAGCCCCGACGAGATCCCCCCGCCCGTGACCCGGTTCCCGTCGACCACGTAGCGCGGGTAGCCCTCGGCCACGCGGATGTTCGGGTAGGCGCGGAGCGAGCCCAGGGCCATCCAGTGCGTGGTGGCGCGGTAGCCGTCCAGGAGCCCGGCCTTCGCCAGGATCAGCGCGCCCGTGCACACCGAGCACACCCACTTCACCTCCGCCCTCCCGCCCTGCGCCTTGACGTAGTCCACCAGCAGCGGCTGGCTCTCGGCGGCGCTCGCGGCGTTCGGGGCGCCGGGGACGAAGAGGACGTCCAGCGGGGGCGACTCCGCGAAGGTGACGTCGGGGACGAGCTTCGCGCCCTTCGAGGTCTTCACCGGCGCGTCCGTCTCGGCCACCAGGAGGACGGTGACCTCGTTGCCGGGCCAGGTCGTATTCAGCCACGAGAAGATCTCGTGCGGGCCCACGATGTCCAGCAGGTCGACGTCGGGGTAGATCGGGATGCCGATGGTGAGCTTCGCCATGTGTGCCGTCCTGTTTGTCTGTGAAGGGCGAGATGATCCGTTTGTGGCGGAAGCTAATCGGCCTTCGGGGGCGGTCCTAGCGTTTCGTCGTGGCGCGGGCCTGGAGAACGGCGCGCCGCGAGGAGCCGTACCCGGCCGTGTTACCTCGCGTGTGGGCAAGAATACCCGGCGCACGCAGAGAAGCAGGGCCGGCAGAGGACGTCCCGATTCTCTGCTGGCCCTGCTTCTCTGCCTGAGGCTTCCGTTCTTTGCCGCGACGACCGGCCGGGCCGGCTACGCGCCGGAGGCGGCCGGCGGCGGCGCCGTGAGCGCCAGCTTCGCCGCCCCCCGCGGCGCCTCGGCGGAACTCGAGGAGAACGCCTTCTGCATCACGTCCAGGACGAAGGCGTCGGCCACGCCGGGGTCGCCGCAGTCGAAGTCGGGCTGCGGGTGGTACTGGATGGCCAGCTGCGTCTTCCGCGCCACGTTGGGGTCGCCGGTGACCAGCGCGACGAGCGCCAGCGACTCGTCGAGCCCCGACGAGATCCCCCCGCCGGTGACCCGGTTCCCGTCCAGCACGTAGCGCGGATACCCCTCCGCCACCCGCACATTCCGGTAGGTGCGGAGCCAGTCGAGGCTGGTCCAGTGCGTGGTGGCGCGGTAGCCGTCCAGGAGCCCGGCCTCCGCCAGGATCAGCGCGCCCGTGCACACCGAGCACACCCACGTCGCGTCCGCCTGCGCCCTCACGAAGTCCAGCAGCGCCGGGGGCGCGTTCCTGATCTTGTCGTCGCCGGCGCCGGGGACGAAGAGGACGTCGAGCTTCACCCAGTCGCCGGACGCGTCACGGAAAGGGGCGTCGGGGAGGACACGCGCGCCGTTCATCGTCGTCACCGGGTCGAGCGTCTCGGCCAGGAGGCGCACGGCGACCTCGTTCCCGGGCCAGGTCATCCTCATCCACGAGAACACCTCGTGCGGGCCGACGACGTCGAGGAGGTCGACGCCCGGGTAGAGCGGAATGCCGATGGTGAGCTTCGTCATGTGTGCGGTCCTCGTTTGTGGAAGGGCGGAACGGGTATGTGGCGGGGAAGCGAATCGGCCTCGTGGCGCGGTCCTGGCGGTTCGTCGGGAGGGCGGGCGTTCGGAACGGCGAACTGCGACGACGGCTCTGGGCGTGTCCCTCCGCTGCGCTCCGGGCCGGGCTGCGGGCGCCGTAGGAAACGATACTACTGTTTCCAACGGCGCGAAGCCCCTGGCGGACTCCGCCCATTCCGCGGCTTCGTCGTAGACGGCGACCCCCTCCGCATTCCCCCCCGCCAGGGTCTTCGCCCTCCGGGCCCGCATCCCTCATGCAACGGCGCTTGAACGGCGGATCTCGACCGGGATGAACAGGCTTGCGTCGCATGCCTCGGCCCTCGCGGCCCCCACCCCCGGCCCCTCCCCCGCTCCGCGAGGGAGGGGAGAACTTCATTCCGATCCGCGACTTCCGGGCTTTCCCCACCCCGCCGCCCGCCCCGCGCGCCGACGCCGTTCTCCCCCTCTCCCAGGGGTTGGGAGAGGG
>DATACF010000704.1:0-1982 GCA_036259235.1 Longimicrobium sp.
CTTGCGCGCCGGACCCGGCTTCATTCTCCCCGCCGGGGACTGTTATGTTGTCTCGCATGAGATCGACCGCACGACTGCTCATCGCATCCGCCGCCGCCCTCGCCGCGGCCCTCGCCTCGCCGCCCGCGCCCGCCGCCGCCCAGGGAGACGGGTGGAACGCGCCGCGGGCGCTGGAGCTGATCCGCCGGGCGCAGGCGCGCCGCGCCGAGACGCTGGCCGACACGGGGCTGGTGGACTACCAGGCCGACGCCCGGGGGTTCGTCTACTTCTACCTCGACCGCCGCGACGTCGACGAGCGGACGCTGGTGAAGACCGACCAGGTGGCCCTCGAGGTGCTCTGGAAGGCGCCCGACCGCTCCAAGCAGCGGATCGTGGGGCTGCGCGACGAGAAGAGCCTCCCGACCAACATCCACTACCACGAGGACCACCTGACGGTGGTGCAGGACAACTTCGGCGACCTGATCCGGCTGGGCGACGGCGACGAGGTGCGCGACGTCCTCCACCCGGCGGCGCCGAGCTCGGAGGCGCAGTACGACTTCCGGCTGGCCGACTCGCTGGCCATCCGCCTCCCGCAGGGCGACCCGGTGCGGGTCTACCGGCTGGAGACGCGGCCGAAGGACCCGAGCCGCCCGGCGCTGATCGGGTCGGTGTTCGTGGACGTGCGCGCGGGCGACATCGTGCGGATGGAGTTCACCTTCACGGCCGCCAGCTACGTCGACCGGCAGCTCGACTACATCAACATCGCGCTGGAGAACGGGCTCTTCAAAGGGCGCTTCTGGCTCCCCACCACGCAGCAGGTGGAGCTGCGGCGCCAGCTCCCGGAGCTGGGCTTCCCGGCCGGGGGGGTGATCCGCGGGACGATGCGGGTCTCCAACTACCGCTTCAACCAGGGGCTGGAGGACTGGCGCTTCCAGGGGCGGCGGGTCGTCTCGGTCCCCGAGGCGCAGCGGCGGGCCTTCGCCTTCGAGGAGCCGATCGACGCGGAGCTGAAGGAGGCGGGGCTGGGGCCCGACACCGAGCTGGCGGACGTGCGCCGGCAGGCGGCGGAGCTGATCCGCGGCCGGATGCTCTCGGGGCTCCCGGTGGCGCGCCTCGACGTCCCGGCGGTCTCGTCGGTGGCGCGCTACAACCGCGCGGAGGGGCCGGTGGCGGCCTTCGGCACCACGCTTACCCCCCGCGAGCAGCTCACGCTCTCGGTGCACGGCGGCTTCGCCTTCGGCGCGGCGCACCCGGTGGCGGGGGCCGAAGCGGTGTGGGAGCGCCCGCGCTGGCGGCTGACCGGCACGGGCTCGCTCTTCGAGCCGCGCGACGTGGGGGTGGGGCCGGTGGTGTCGGGGGCGATGAACACGCTCTCCGCCCTCTTCGCGGGGAGCGACTACCTCGACCCGTTCTACGCCACCGGCGGCGCGCTCCGGCTCGAGGGGCCGGTGGGGCGCGGGTGGACGGGGGCCGTCACGGGCCGCGTGGAGGACCACGAGTCCGCCGAGCTGGAGGCCGACTTCTCCTTCGGCGGCGACTTCCGCCCGGTGCGCGCGGTCGACGAGGGGCTCTTCACCGGCGGCGCGCTCTCCTTCTCGCGCGCCTCGGCGTCGGGGCGGGCGTTCGGGTGGCGCGCGACGGTGGGGGCGGACGGCGGGCGGCTGGACGCGGGCGAGGGGTTCACCTTCGTCCGCCCGCGCCTCGACCTCGGGGCCGTGCGGCGGTGGACGCCGCGGGACGCGCGGCTGGAGGTGGACTTCGGGATGGGCGCGGCGTTCGGCGACCTCCCGCGGCAGGGGCTGTACCTGGTCGGCGGCCGCGGGACGGTGCCGGGGTACGCCTTCCGCCGCTTCGGCGGCGACCGCTTCGCCGTGGCGCGGGCCACGGGGTCGGCCGACCTGCTGTCGCCCTTCTTCCGCGGGCGGGCGTTCGTGGCGGGCGGGTGGACGGAGGTGGGCGCGGCGGGCGAGACGTCGCTGGCGGCATGGGGCGCGGAAGTCGCG
>DATACF010000705.1:0-1924 GCA_036259235.1 Longimicrobium sp.
GCCTCCCGCCCGCGCCGCCGCCGCGCGCGCCCGAGCCCGAGCCCGAGGCGGCGCCGAAGCCGCGGTGGGACGTGGAGCGCTTCACGCTGGTGGTGGAGAGCGAGGCGGGGGAGGAGAAGGAGCGCTTCCCCGTCCCCGCGCCGATGACGACGGTGGGGCGGCAGACCGACAAGAGCGAGGCGCGGAGCGACGTGGCCATCACCAACGCGCCGCACGTGAGCCGCCGCCAACTGGCGATGGTGTGGGCGCCGCGGGGCGACGAGGCGGGGTTCACCGTCTACAACGTGGGGCTCAACCCCCTGCACGTGGGCGGGCGCGAGGTGCCGGGGGCGCACGCCGGTGCGGGAGAGCTGGACCTGGGCGCGCTGATGGGCAAGCACAGCGACTGGGTTCCGCCGGGGACGCCGATGCGGATCGGCGAGCACGGCCCGGTGCTGCGGATCGTGGAGACCGGCGGCGCGGCGGAGGAGGAGCCCGCGGCGGAGGTGGAGGAGGACCCGGACGCGACGCAGTTCGGGTGACGTGCGGAAGTGCGAAAGTGCGAAAGTGCGAAAGTGCGAAAGTGCGAAAGTGCGTGAGTGCGTGAGTGCGTGAGGCGGAGGAGTGCGATGGCGGCTCGCGTGGCGTGAAGGAGCCGACGCCGCCTGCGACGTTGCATGAGGGATGCGGGCCCGGAGGGCGGAGACCCTGGCGGGGGGGAATGCGAAGGGGGCCGCGGGCCCGCGACGAGGCGGCGGGGTGCATGGAGTCCGCCAGGGGCTCCGCCGCGTTGGAAACGGTAGTATCGTTTCCTACGCGGCCCGCAGCCCGGCCCCGCGCAGCGGGGACATGCCCAGAGACGTAGTTCGGAAGTAGAAGCCCGGGCCCACGAAGAAGCCCGCGTGACGCCACGACCGAACCGAACATTCTTCTAGATCCACAGCCGGAAGCCCGAATGGCCGGAATCGAATCGCTGCTGAGGGGACGGGTGCTGAACGACCGCTACCGCGTCGAGGAGGTGATCGGCCGGGGCGGGATGGGCGCCGTGTACCGCGCCACCGACGAGCGGCTGGGGCGCCCCGTGGCGGTGAAGGTGATCACCGCGGCCGCCGGGGGCGACGAGGGGGTGCGCGAGCGGATCCGGGCGCGCTTCCGCCACGAGGCGGCCAGCGCGGCCCGCCTCCCCCACCACCCCAACGTCGTCCCCGTCTACGACTACGGGACCGACGAGGCGCTGGGGCTCGACTTCATCGTCATGGAGCTCCTCCGCGGCGAGGACCTGGCGTCGCGCCTCTCCAAGGCGGGGCCGCCGCCGCTGGCGCTCTCGGTCCGCATCCTCCGCGACGCGGCGCGGGGGATCGCCGTCGGCCACCGCTCGGGGCTCATCCACCGCGACGTGAAGCCGGGGAACGTCTTCCTGGTGGCCGACGAGGACGAGGGGGCGGAGCTCCAGGTGCGCGTCCTCGACTTCGGGATCGCCAAGGCGATGGCCGACGAGGACACGCAGACGGCGCTGACGCAGGACGGCCGCGCCCCCCTCTCGCCCGCCTACGCCTCGCCCGAGCAGCTGCGGGGCGAGGCGCGGCTGACCCCCGCGAGCGACGTCTTCTCTCTCGGCGCGCTGGCCTTCCAGCTCCTCACCGGCGAGAAGCCGTTCACCGAGAACGACCGGAACCGCCTCTCGATCGGGATGGAGGTGCCGCTCCCCTCGGTGCGCGCCCGGAACCCCGCGGTGCCGCCCCCCGTGGAGGCGATCGTACGGCGGGCGCTGGCCTTCGACCCGGCGGAGCGCTTCGCGAACGCGACGGCGATGGCCGAGGCCCTCGACGCGGTCCTCCGCGGGCTGGAGGGCTCGCCCGCGGCGGCGGCGATCCCCGCGGTGGCGGGCCCCGTGGTGACCTCGGACGCGGACGACGACGACGACCGCACGGCGCTGGCGGGGGAC
>DATACF010000706.1:0-4554 GCA_036259235.1 Longimicrobium sp.
GCGCGGAGGAGTCTCCTCCGCGCCCTCCGCCCCTTCAGCGCGAGCCTCCCCGGCCGGTCCGGGACGTGGGTCTCACAGGCTCAGCCACCAGTTCACCTTCACCAGGAGGACGTTGGTCGACGGCGACGCGGCGCCGTCGAAGAGGCGGCGGAAGTCGCGCCCGGGGCGGAAGGAGCCGGGGTCGTCGAAGTTCTGCCGCCCCTGGCTCCAGACCACGAACATCGTCGACCCCGGCCGGTACTCCCAGCGCACCACCAGGTTGGAGCGGAGCTCCTTGAAGTTGAAGTCCGGCTTGCTGAAGTCGTACTCCGACGCGCCCCCCGGCGCCACCTGCACGTGCCACTGTCCGTCCACCAGCGACAGCTCGTCGCCGTAGCGGCGGAAGCGGTCCTCGAAGCGCGCGGCCCGTGGGTCGCTCACCTCCCAGTAGTCGTCGTACGCCCCCGTGGCCACGAACGGCTGCGCGTAGAGCTCGGCCGTCAGCGTGGGGGTGAAGGCGTAGCTGGCCCGCGTGGTGAGCGAGACGGTGTGCTGCCGGATGTCGGCGAAGACGTAGTGCCGCGTCCCCAGGGAGTCCACCGGGTTGGCCACGAAGCTCCACGGGTCGCGGCTGGCGCTCACGTTGGGGCCCAGCGCCAGGCGGAGCCGCCCGCTGGGGCGGACGTTGACGTACGCCCCCCAGAACCACCCGCCCCCGACCGTCTCCCACTCGCGGTGCCCGCCGCCGAACATCTCGCCGCTGACCACCCGGCGGTTGTCGGTGTGGAAGCCCGCGTTGAACGACGAGTACGCCGGCCCCGTGAACGCCGGCCCCCCGCGGAGGACGTCGGCCCGGAGCGCCTCGAGCTCGTTGTCGGTCCCCCACCAGGCGCCCCAGTTGTTCTTGAAGCCGAAGAAGCCGTTCAGGTTGATCCCCGTCGTCAGCCGCTCGCCGCCGAACGAGTAGCCGTTCCAGGCGTTGAAGTTGGCGTTCCACTCGCGGAAGGGGCCCTGCGGGCGGAAGCGGTTCCACCCGATCCACGCCCCCTGGAGGAGCCAGTCGGTCGTCCGCTGGAACCCCAGGTCGTTCATCTCCAGCCCCGGCGAGCGCGCGTGCCCGTAGAGGCCGCCGCGCCACGTCCCCCCGCGGTCGCCCCCGCCCCCCACCTTCTCCACCTTCACGTCGGCCAGCCACCCCGAGAGCGTGGTGGCGTCCTCGTCGACCCCCAGGTGATTCGCCCCCGGGCGCTGGAAGTAGTGCCCGGCCCGCGTCTGGAGCCCCAGGATCGCCTCCTCGCCGCCGGTCACGTGCGACCCCAGCACCGCCCCCCGGAGCTCGTACCGCCCCCCGCCGAAGCGGTGGCGCCCGTCGACCCCCGCCAGGTAGCTGGCGCCGGGGAGGAAGGCCAGCCGCGGGTCGTCGCCGTCCACCCCCCGGTGGGTGGCGGTGGCGATGGCGCCCAGGGCGCTCGTCCCCGCGCGGAAGTCCTTGAGGACGCGGGCCACCAGGTAGTTGGTCATCGGCTCCACCACCGCCTCGTCCTCGGCCCCCGCGCCGTCGGCCCAGCGGATCCGCTCCTCGGCGGTCAGCGCGTCGAGGACGCCCACCGACCACCCCCCCGCCGTCTTCCCCGACACCTTGGCGGCGCCCAGGATGGTGGTGTTGGCCGCCCCGTCGACGAACTCGGCCCCGTCGGGCGCGTCGGCCTGCGGGGTGCGCCCCAGCCGGCGCGAGTAGAAGGGCTGGTCGGAGCCGAAGCGCCCGCCGCGCACCGTGTACGGGAAGGAGACGTTGAAGCGGAAGATGTCGGACCCCTCGGTGAAGAAGGGGCGCCGCTCCTCGAAGAAGCTCTCGAACGCGGTGAGGTTGACCTCCGAGGGGTCGGCCTCCACCTGCCCGAAGTCCGGGTTCAGCGTGGCCGTCAGCGTCAGGTTCGAGGTGATCCCGTACTTGAGGTCGGCCCCCACCGAGCCGAAGGCGTCGTTGGCGCGCCAGAAGGGCCCCGGCTCGTCGGGCTCGGGGGCGCGGGTGACGCGCGCCACCGAGTACGGGAGGACCTCCAGCCGCCGCGCCGGCTTCAGGTCGCGCACCCCCGTGAGCTCGCCGAACTGGGAGATGAACCCCGCGCGGTCGGGGCGGATCGGGTCCCAGTCGGCCACCTCGGTCCGCCGGGCGACCTCGCGCGAGAACTGCACCCCCCACACCTGCGCCTCGCCCTCGCCCGAGGCGCTGAAGCGCAGCTGGGACAGCGGGATCCGCATCTCCACCGTCCACCCGCGCGAGTCGGTGCGCGTGGCCGACTCCCACACCGCGTCCCACCCCAGGTCCTCGTCGCCGTCGTTGGAGTGGAAGACGTCCTTCTGCACCCCGGCCGGGTTGACCGAGAAGCGGAAGGCGGTGCGCTTGTCGTTGTACGAGTCGAGGAAGACGTGCGCCCACTCCGACGAGATCCCCGTCAGGTCGCGCCGCCCCACCGGCGCCGCGATCGAGTCGGGGTGGGGGTCGTGCATCCGCATCGCCACCCAGACCGCCCCGTCGTCGTAGAGGACGCGGGCCTCGGTGGCGAAGGCCGACGGCGCCCCGGGGTCGGGGCGGCGCTGGACGAAGGCGGTGGCGGCGGGGGCCTGGCTCCAGGCGTCGTCGTCGAGGACGCCGTCGAGCTTCGGCGCTTCTCCGGTGTAGCGGGTGGCGGCGAGGGTCCGGCGCGCCTCATCGCCGCTCCCGGACGCCGCGGGCGCGGCGTCCTGGGCGAGGGCGGGAGGGGCCAGGAAGAGGAAGGCGAGGACGGCGGGGGCGCTGCGTGACCGCATCGGTCACCTCCGGCGCTGGGGGTCGGGGCCGCGCCCGGGCCGCTCTGCCGGGAGAGCGTGGGCGGCGCGTGGAATGGGTGCCCGGCGTTGCGCGCCAGTGAGACGGTCCGGGAGGCGGAAGGGTTGGAAGCCCCTCCGGACGGGGCGCGGAGCGCATGCTAAATTGTTAGCACTCTCCGCGCAAGGGCGGCGGGGCGCCCGCCCCGGGCGCTCGAAGTCGTTACGGCGCAATTGGATCTGCGAGGCGAAACGGGGACCGGGCGTGGTTGTGGAACATCCGCTTCCGTGTATCTTGGGCCCTCCCCACGCACTTGCGCCCGCAGGGAGCCCCGCCGCGACGCGGGTGGAGATCCCGCAGCACGGAACGTGCATGCACGCGCGGGGCGTCGCTTTCCGCCCGCGCCCGGCTCCCCCGGGGCGGAGCGGTGCGGTAAGTGATTTGTTTCCAAAAAGGTATGGCCGGAACGCGGGGGGGCCGCCCGGGTAGACAAGCGCGTGGCCGGGAGCGTATATTCATGCATTCGAACTGCCGATTATTCGCTCGTCCGGTCCCGGGGCGCCCCGTCCGCACCCCGGCGGGGCGCGGCTTGACATTCGCGGGGGCGGCTCGCACCTTGAGTCCGCTTGCCCGCGGCAGCGCACGCTCCCCGACACCCGCGCGGACCTCAAGGACGCTCCGTCACGCACCCCTTTCCGGCGCGTGGCGGAGTTTCGATCTAACGTCCGAACTCGGGCGCGGGGGGCGGCGGGCGGCGGGGCGGGTCAGAATCGGATCGGCAGGTTCGTTGTAGCAGCAGACTGGCCCTGCGGGCCGGGTCCGCGGCGCCGGGAGAGCCGGCGCGATCGTGCGTCACACACCGGGGGACGGCATGTTCAACAAGATCGGGCGCAAGAGGAAGAGCTTCTGGTCGCCCACCACCATCATCGTCTCGGTGCTCCTCCACGTCCTCCTGGGCGCGGCGGCGTACGCGGGCGGGCTGGGGCAGGACCGCGCGAAGCAGAAGAAGGAAGAGCTCGTCGACTTCATGGAGCTCGAGGAGGAGAAGCAGGAGGAGGAGCCGAAGGAGGAGCCCAAGCCCGAGGAGCCGCCTCCGCCGCCCCCTCCGGCCCCCGAGGAGGCGCCGCCCCCGGTGGTGAAGGGCTTCCAGGAGCTGGTTCCCCCCGAGGAGCCGCCCGCCAAGATCCCGGACGTCGACCCCACCCAGCAGGCCGCCCGCGTCGAGGACTTCTCGGGCGTCGGGCAGGCCGGCGGCGTGGCCAAGGGCGTCGAGGGCGGCGTGGCCCAGGACGTCTCCGAGCGCGACGCCCCCGCCGACGTGGGGACCTACGAGCTCGCCGCCGTCGAGGAGCGCCCCGAGCTGACCAACCGCCGCGCGCTGGTCTCGGCGATCGAGCGCAACTACCCGCCGCTCCTGCGCGACGCGGGGGTCTCGGGGACGGTCACCGTGCGCTTCCGCGTCAACGAGGACGGCAGCGTCGACACCGGGAGCATCAGCGTCGAGAACTCGACCCACGACGCCTTCGGCGACGCCGCCAAGCGCGCCGTCGAGCGGGCCCGCTTCCGCCCCGCCAAGGTGGGCGGCCGCGCCGTGAAGGTGTGGGTGGTGCTCCCGGTCAACTTCCAGCTCTCGACCTGAGCCGGTCCGCCGCGAGCGTTACGCAGGTCATCGCAGGGCACAGTCGGTCCCGGGGCCGGCCGCTTCTGCGGCCCCGCGGCCGCACCCCTCCCCCTCCACACCGTGGGGCCGCGCCTCGCGGCCGGCC